>DATKIS010000306.1:0-6640 GCA_035543975.1 Pyrinomonadaceae bacterium | reverse complement strand
CTGTGCAACCTCTGTGGTTCTCTGTGTCTCGGTGGTGAAATTACTGCGGAAACCTCCACCACAGAGGCACAGAGGCCACTGAGATCACACAGAGAAGACTTCATAAACTTTGCGCGAGACCTTTTTCAGCAGCCTGCTAGGATTCGATCGTGACCTGCTCGATTTTCACGTCTGAAGCGGGACGGTCACTGCGGTCGGTCTCAGACTGTGCTATCGAATCGACCACGTCCAACCCCTCTGTGACCTGTCCGAAGATAGTGTAGCTGGGGGGTAGCGGGTAATCGGCGTGCATAATGAAAAACTGCGAGCCATTCGTATTGGGGCCCGCGTTGGCCATCGCCACAGTCCCTTTTTTGTAACCGCGTTGGTAAATAGCCGAGGAGCTGTCAATCTCGTCGTTAAAGCGCCCGCCCCAGGCCGACTCTCCGCCGCGTCCCGTGCCGGTGGGGTCACCACCCTGAATCATGAAACCTTTGATAACGCGATGAAAGATTACGCCGTTGTAATAGCCCCGCTCCGCCAGGGTAATAAAGTTCTCGGTAGTCTTGGGAGCATCAGATTCCAAAAGTTCGAATCGAATAGTACCCTTATTGGTTTGAACGGCGGCGGTGCGGTTTGGCATGTTGCTCCTCTTTGTTTGACCAGAAATGTTGGTGACAGCTGGAAGTGACAAGATACTTGGTTTGCGCATGGTTTGTCACCCGCGTCGCTCGGATGTCAGTCCATATCTACGTTTAGCAAGCGGGCTGGGCTGTCGGCGTAGGGCACAGGTGACCACCCTAAACCGGATTCTGCACTCATGAGGGTCGCGGAAGACCCAAAGTTCGTAGTTACGGGTAGAGATACGTTTTCCCGAGTTTAGAAAACAATCGACGATAATCAGTGCAACATGATCGCTCCAACTGCCTGTAAAGGCGCCAGCGCTTTTTCCGGCTTAAGGTTTCAGGCAACTAAACATTCTCAGAAAGGCCCTAATCAATGAACGTTACACATCTTGAGTGTGCGGCATGTCATCTGGAGCACGAGGCACGGGTGTTGCACAACCTCTGTCGCGAATGCGGAAAGCCATTGCTGGTGCGTTATGACCTGGATAAGGCCTCGCACACTCTAACAAAAGAATCGCTGAGCGCGAGGCAGGCGGACCTGTGGCGGTATCGCGAGGTCCTGCCAGTCGAAAATGATGAGAACGTTGTCTCGCTGGGTGAAGGGTGGACCCCGCTGTTACATGTTCAGCGGCTAGGAAAACAAATTGGACTCGACCACCTTTACATCAAAGACGAATCGCAGAACCCCACGCAGAGTTTCAAAGCTCGTGGAATGTCGGCGGCGGTCTCGATGGCCAAAGAGTTGGGAGCGAAGAAGCTCGCGGTGCCTTCCGCAGGAAATGCCGCCGGCGCACTCGCAGCTTATGCGGCCCGCGCCGGACTCGAGTGTTTCATCTTCATGCCAAACGACACCCCGCGTGCCAATGTCGTTGAGTGTGAACAGACCGGAGCTCACGTCACCTTGGTGGCGGGACTAATCACTGACTGCGGCGCGGAGGTCGCGCGGCGGAAAGAAGCTGAAGGTTGGTTTGACGTTTCGACTCTGAAGGAACCGTATCGGGTGGAAGGAAAGAAGACCTTGGGATATGAGCTGGCCGAACAACTCGATTACAAGTTGCCCGACGTTATCCTTTATCCGACTGGCGGCGGCACCGGCTTAATCGGGATGTGGAAGGCCTTTGCAGAAATGGAACAGATGGGATGGATCGGTTCAACTCGGCCGCGAATGGTGACGGTTCAGGCAGTTGGATGCGCTCCCATAGTGCGAGCGTTTGAGGACGGAAAGCGATTTGCTGACGAGTTTCCGAATGCGGCTACGGTCGCTTCCGGCCTGCGTGTCCCAAAGGCGATTGGCGACTTCCTAATCCTGGATGCGCTGCGAGAGTCTGGGGGGACTGCAGTTCAGGTTACTGATGACGAACTGATTGCCGCGACTCGTGAGATAGGCGCCGCCGAAGGGATTTTTTGCGCGCCTGAAGGCGCCGCCTGTTTGCCGGCGCTAAGAAAGTTGATGGACGGTGGTCTGGTCAGTTCAGAAGACCGCGTAGTCATATTTAATACAGGCTCAGGCGTGAAATATTTAGAAGCATTTACCTGAGTTCAATTGGAGGAAGTGCCACAGTGAAATACTTTTTGTTGATGACCTTTACGTTCTTGCTCTTGTCGGCAACGGCTATCGCTCAAAGCAATCAGGGTCCCTGGGTCGCTGAGAGCGAGCGAAACAAGTTTGATTCGCTGCGGCGCAGTGGAGTTGAAGCTCTCTACAATCTCGATTACGACAAGGCCCAGCAGGACTTCAAAGAAATCGGGAGACTCTATCCGAACCATGCTGCCGGTCCGCAGTTGCTGGCTGCGCGAGTCTGGATCAAATCACTCTATGAGACTCGCCGCCTGCAGTCGTCGCTCTACAGTTCGGAGAGCTTCTATTCAAGCGGAGACGACAAGGTCGATCCAAAGATAGTTGGAGAGTTTCGGAACCTGACTCGGGAAGCCAAGCGACGCTCGGAGATGCGTTTGAAGGCCTTCCCGAAAGACGTCGAGGCGCTCTATTGGCTGGGTGCTACTGAGGGGCTCAAGGCTTCATTCGAAGAAGCAGTCGAGCGTCGCCACTTTGCGGCGCTGAGGGATGGTAGTGATTCCGTAGACCATCACCGCGAAGTTTCCAAACTCGATCCGAAGTTCATCGATGTCGGCTTAACCATCGGACTTTACGAATACGTTGTAGGTTCCCTGCCTCTCCCGATCAAGGTGGTTGCCGGGGTCACTGGTTTTCGAGGTTCAAAGAAGCGCGGATTGGCGATGATTGAGCAGGTTGCGAAGGAAGGGACCTGGTCCCGCGATGATGCCAAGACCCTGTTGATTGTGCTCTATACGCGCGAGAAGCGATTTCCGGATGCGCTGGTGCATGCTCGTGAACTTATTACGAAATATCCGCGCAACTATCTTTTCCGATTAGAGGCGGCCGGTGCGCTGGTCGCCCAGGCCGAAGTCGAGCGACGAACCAAAAATACGGAAGCCGCAGTGAAAGCTGAGCGTGAGGCATTTGCGATTTTCGACGATTTGCTTCGTGACCGATCTGTCCGCGAGACGATTTCGCACGTGCTGGATCTGGTTCACTTCAAATATGGCGAGGTTTTGCTGACAGCCGGAGAAGGGGAAAGATCAGCCAGGGAGTTTCTGGCCGCAGTTAAGGTTGATCGAGCTGACCCTGAGTTGGTCACGATGGCCCACCTCAACGCAGCCCGAGCCTATGATGTCGCTGGGAAGCGTGATGCGGCGTTATCGGAATATCGTGAAGTACTAACGCGCCCCGATATCTACGCGGCGCATGAGGAAGCGAAGAAGGGACTAAAGCAGCCTTACCGGACCGAAACCGCGAGCTTGTAGACCCGGGAAGCCTGCAAAGAAATCGTTTTGTTTCTGCACCAAAAAAATGAACCACGAAGCAACACGAAATTGCGCCAACTAGAGATCTTTCGTGAGCGTTCGTGTCTTTGTGGATCGTTCCTGGTTTTTGATTGAGCCGTACGGAGTATCATATGAAAAACAGTAGTTTCAAGGATGCCAGGCGAGAACAAACAAGTGTGTTGGCGCCGCTCGAACGCGCCGCGCTGCGGGGTCTCGCGCGCCGGATGCCTGCGTGGGTGAATTCCGACCATCTGTCCTTGCTGGGACTAGTGTCAATGTTCCTGGCCGGTGTTGGCTATGCGCTCAGCGGGCGGAATCCGTTGATGCTGCACGTCGTAAATATCTTCATCTTTCTGAACTGGTTTGGCGATAGCCTGGATGGAACGCTCGCACGCTACCGGGACCGCCAACGCCCACGCTACGGCTTTTACGTCGACCACATCATCGATACCTTCGGTACGATGTTTCTGATTTTTGGCTTAGCTCTATCCGGTTATGTGACCGAACGAGTTGCAGCCGCGATGTTAATCGTCTTTCTGATGCTGGCAATCAATTCTTATCTGGCCGCGTACTCTCTGGGCATCTTCAAAATCTCGCAATGGAAGATGGGGCCAACTGAGATGCGCTTGCTGCTAATTATTGGCAATGTCTTCCTGATCTACCGTCCGCACGCTCGCATATTCGGACACCAGTACCTCCTTTACGACATTGGAGGCGTTGTTGCGATTGTCGGAATGGCATTGATCCTGGTCGTCTCGTCGATTCAGAATACCCACGCTCTGTACGAACTGGAGCGCCTACCAGCTCTTCCGCTGCCGAGTGGTCCGAACGCCCAGAAAGGTTCTACCGCCGGGATTTCTTGAGTTCACAGCGCGGTCTGTAACGGCCATCAATGAAAAATCCACTGAATACACGAACAAATTCTACGCACGATTCGTGTTCATTCGTGAATTGCTGTTTCTTTCTAAGAGAACAAAAACTCACAATGCTTCCCTGGATAAAGTTTAACCTCATCGGCGTCGTTGGCTTTGGTTTACAGAGTGCGGTGCTTTTCGTTCTCACCCACGCTGCGCCTCAGGTTAGCTATTTCCCAGCCACCGCCATCGCGGTTGAGTTAGCAGTGCTTAATAACTTTGTCTGGCATCAGCGCTGGACCTGGAAAGACCGTCCCTCGACAACCAGCAAGGAAACGCTTTGCAGGCTGGTGAAATTTAACCTGACGAGTGGCCTGTTTTCGATGAGCGGCAACCTGCTCTTTATGGGCGTCCTTGTCGGCCGGTTCGGGCTGCCAATCGGTTCGGCAAATCTGGCCAGCGTTGCCGGCTGTTCGATAGTTAGTTTTGTTCTCGCCGACCGGATCGCGTTCCGCGCAGGTGTTTAGAGTCCAAGCTTTAGCTTGCGTGTTGCGTGAGAGGCAACCTAAAGGTTGTACTCTATACGCTCGTACTTACGGTTCGCGTTTAAGCGAACTCACCGCTTGACGGCCTGCTCCATCCCCGCGTACAACCGTAGGAGTGTCCGAATTACAGATTACCCACGAAACAGCTGCATCGGCTCCGGGTGTGGCGCCTGCCGTTGAAGCAGTTAATCTGGTGCGGCAGTTCGGAGATTTCGTAGCCGTAGACAAACTTAATCTCTCTCTCCCACGCGGAAGTTTCTTTGGCTTCCTTGGCCCTAACGGCGCGGGCAAATCGACTACCATCAAAATGCTTACCGGGTTGCTCGCTCCCACAAGCGGTACCATTCGTGTGCTCGGACGCGACATTGTGAAGGAACCTCTGGAAGTTAAGAGACGGATTGGCGTCGTGCCCGAAGACCTGAATCTTTTTGAGAGATTGACGGGAGCGGAGATGCTTGCCTTCACCGGCCGAATGTATGGGTTGGGGAAGGCGGAGATTGCCGAGCGCTCGCCCGAACTCCTCAATCTCATGGAACTTCGTGACGAGCCAAGGAAACTGATTGTTGAGTATTCGCACGGAATGAAGAAGAAACTTTCGCTGGCGTGCGCTGTGATTCATCGTCCGGAAATTCTCTTTCTGGACGAACCGTTCGAGGGTGTTGATGCGATTGCTTCGCGGACTTTGAAGGACCTGCTTTCACGGTTGACTGCACGCGGGCTGACGGTTTTCTTGACTTCGCACGTGCTGGAAATAGTTGAGAGACTCTGCAGCGACATCGCTATCATCTCGCAAGGCAAGCTTTTGGCTGCCGGCTCGCTCGATGAATTGAGAAAGGGAATTCGGATTGACGCCCAGGGGCAGGAGCAAGGTCCAATTTCGCTGGAGGAGTATTTCATTCATATTGTTGGCGGTGATCGTCATAGTAGCGAGGAAGAAGTGCTGCAGTGGCTGGGGTAGGGGCGGTTTGGTCTCCGACGAATTAGGCGACAACCGGCGATTTCGAGTTAACGACTTAACCTGAACAAGAACCGAGTTTCGATGATTACGGCACAAGAGGCACTCCAACGACTGCAGGACGGGAACCGTCGCTTTGTGTCCGGCGTGAGAAGTGGCGAGTCGCTCACGAGTCAGGCACGACGCAACGAGTTGGCGACGGGCCAGGAACCGTTTGCCATAATCCTCGGCTGTTCAGACTCGCGGGTGCCGGGAGAGATTGTATTCGACCAGGGCCTCGGTGATTTATTTGTCATTCGCGTTGCCGGAAATATTGTGGCGTCGTCACAAGTCGGGAGCGTCGAATTTGCGGCAGCTCGGTTCGGCACCCGTCTGGTAGTAGTTTTGGGCCACTCGCAGTGCGGTGCGATCCTGGCGACGCTGGAGGACTTGCAGCAACCCGGAGACACCCACTCCCAGAACTTACGATCAATCGTCGATCGCGTACGTCCATCCCTCGAACCCTTATTAACTACCGAACTTCGCCACGATTCAGGCGCGCTGGTGAGAGAGGCTGTACGAGCCAATATCCGTGCCTCAGCGGACCACTTGCGCCACGGTTCGGCGATCCTTGAACACCTGGTCCACGATCAGGGGCTCCTCATCGTGGGCGCCGAGTATTCGCTGGAGACTGGAATAGTTGATTTTTTCTACGACGTCGCGGAGTCGGGCTGACAGGGAACTTCTCCAGACGTAAATCACCTGGGGCGCAAACCATAAGACGACCCACGAAATGACTCGAAGTAAAGATTGTTCGTGCCGCTTCGTGGGATTTCGTGGATCGTCTTTTACTTG
>DATKIS010000305.1:0-2486 GCA_035543975.1 Pyrinomonadaceae bacterium | reverse complement strand
CGAAGTGGTGATCCCCGAGGAGTGCCAGTCCATCCCCATCACCGCCCCAAACGCCTGGAACCAAAACGGGTCGCTCAGTTTTGAGAGGAAGGCTGACGGGCCGTAGTCGTGGACGATCGTTTCGGTGATCGCCGTGCCCAGTCTGGTCATTCGTTCCGCCAGCCACTGCGGGACGCGGCCGCCATGTAGCGGAAGGTCTGCGACTCCGGAACGTTTCATGGAGGGATTGTAGCCAAGACCGATCAGGATTTTCTAATAAACCACAAGCGGGCAAGCAGTCTCACGGATAGCCGACTATTCAGGACCCTGGGTGGCTTCGGCCTCAAGTTGCTGCAAGTGATTGCGCCAGTCACAGCTCGACCGGCATTAGGTCCGGAGGACCGGCATTCAATAGCCACGTCCGTGAGGGCGTGGACATCAATGTCCATAATGCCCGAGGCCCGCAGGGCCGGCACTCAATGAGGTTGGGAAGCAGATTGATCCGCATCTTCGGCGCTCATCGCCTGAGAGATTGCTGATCCACGCGCTCACGGACGTGGCTATTGAATGCAATCTTTCGGATCTAATGCCAACCCCTACGATTATTCAGTACGTAATCACGACTCGCTTGGTCGTGCGGTTCGTTCGTTTCCACATTGCCAGCACGACGTGAATTGTCCTTCGATGTTTTCACCGCATTGCGCGCAGGCCCAGGGTGCTCCAGCTTCGATCCGGGTGGCTCTCCAGGTATCCAACGTTGACCTGGCCCTCAGGTAGTCCTCATCCTTTAGAATCCAGAGCTCGGGGGAGGCTTCCAGAAATGGCACCTCACCCATCGCGCTGGAGAGATATTCGTTTCGGATCATGCAACGAATGTCAGCCTCCTCAAGCAGCGCCTTGAGCATCTCGATGTTGGCGCCATCAATCGAGGTGGTGGCGGTGAACAGGTGTTTCAAAGTCTTCGTCTCCTAACCTGCGGTGGCTCCACTAACCATTAACACCGTGGCTTTAGCCCCGGTGATCGCGGACGCTTCAACTCGCTAAACCGTTTTGAACGGTTTGCCGTGACTCTGGAAACCGTTGAAACGTTTGGCGGTCAATGTATACCTGCCGGGCACCGGGCTGAAGCCACACGGTTAATGAAATCGCTTCGCGTCATCCGTACATTGCCTCTTGTGTGCAAAGCAAAAGTCACACGAACGGGCACCAAGCAGCGTTGGTGTCAGTTGTGTGTTTTAGTGGGGCGTTCTCCTGATCACTAATTGTCAATGCACGACGGAAAACTTGTCTCCGTTCTGTTCCTCAACGCAAATCTTCTCCGCTGCCAGTCCCCCGCCCTGACTTTGTTCAATGCGGATATAGTTAAGTTGGTAGGGGAAGTCGGTCTCGTTTTTCAGATCATCCAGTCTTAGATTCTGCATCTTCGAGGCGTCCACGTAGCGGGTCCACGAACCCGGATTGAAATAGCCCCCCGCCGATTTCCCAGCTCGGCCACGCCATTCATCCGGTTGATGCGTGTGTCCGAAGACGACAACCTCCGGCCCGTCTTCGCTTAAGAGATGCGACCTGGCTTCCTCCTGCAGATCTTCCTTGTCCTTAGCCATTCCGGAACGGACGATTTGAAGCGAGAACTCGTCAGTACCCAGCGTCGCCGGCTCAAGTATGTCAAAGGCCGGCTGCCATTTTTCGGGCGAGGCTTTGGCCATCACTTCCTTGAGAAACTCGAAAACGTCGCCTTCTGTCTTCAGGTTGTCCTCCAAAGTCTTGACCGTGGCATTTGGGTCACGCACCTCGCGGTAAAGCTCTACCATATGGTCCTTAAAATCTTCATTGGTGGCCAGTTCAACCCGGACTACATGGGCGATATCCGTCGTCGCTGCCTGGCCATTGCTTCCCATTCCCAGTGCCACCATTGGGTTGGTGCCGGCAAACTTGAAGAGGATCTTAGCGGCAGCCACAAGGCTGGCCCGTTGTTCGTTCCAGAGCACCCGGGCCAAGGCCGTGATCGGCTTGAGATTGTCGGAGAAGGGGTAATCCTTCTCCAGCCAGTTTACGAACTTGACCATGAATAGGGTGCCCGGGCACATCTCCAATCTTTTGGTTCCATCCGGCCCGTCCAGGATTGGGTTGTCCCAGTTCGCAAACCGATTGGCGGGATCGATCATGTGTCCGTGCCCAATCATCAGGCGATTGTCATAGCGAAAGTAGTTGTCGCTACCGGTGGCAAACTCGATTGGCCCGCCCACCCGGCGCAGTTCGTCCTGCACACGCGGCCAATAAAGGTCAACATCATGATTACCCGCCGCCAGCGTCACGCGATTGTTATTAGCCTGAAAGCGCTTCATGGCCTCGAAGATGTCGGCGTGGCCTTTCAGAATCGCGTCGAGCTTTTCCATGGATTCCGACTCAGAGCACCAAACCGTCGACGAGCCGAGCGTGTAGACATCGGGCTTCACCTGGGCGAATTCGAGAAAATCACCGTTGATAAAAAGCTCGACCTTTCCCTC
>DATKIS010000304.1:0-2985 GCA_035543975.1 Pyrinomonadaceae bacterium | reverse complement strand
GAGTTAGATGTTTGCATCATGCGTGCGCTTGATGCCCGAACTTGCCGCAATCCGACGACTTTGGATGATCCGCAAGCTGCAAGCCTGGTTGGCGGATGGGAGTGTAAATTCTATGCGGGAAATCTCCAGAAGGGTCTTGGTCGGGCCTTCGTTGGCTTGATTGACGACATGGGATCGAATATACGCCTCAGCGGGTTTTGCTCGAACTCGGTTCACCCTCAACTGCGCAATTATTTCAAGCCCCAGCGTCGCCCACATCCACACTTTCGACTAACGCCGCTTGAATCATCAAATGAGAATATCTTTGTCAACCAAATCAAGGGTGAACTGAAGAAAATGACATCCTCTTGAGAACATCTCATGTCCAGCCAAACTAAAGAAAGAGCCTTTGAAACTTACGTCGAACAAATCCTGCTGACGCGTGGCGGCTGGACGGCCGGCACCGTTGTAGAGTGGGACAAGGAACGCGCGTTGTTCCCGGCGCAGGTATTCGCTTTCATCCAGGACACCCAGCCGGCCTTGTGGAAACAAATGAAAGAGCTGCACGCGGCTGGTCTTGAGCCGTTGCTTATTAACACGCTGGTCAAGGAACTGGATGCTAAGGGATCGCTCCATGTGCTGCGGCACGGATTCAAGTTTTACGGGAAGACTTTTCACCTCGCCTACTTCAAACCGGCGCATGGCGCAAACAGCGAAATCCTCGAACAGTTTGGCAAGAACCGTCTAACGTTGACGCGCCAAGTTCCGTGTCACCCCGGCGACAATTGCACGCTGGATGTGGTTCTGTCAGTTAACGGACTCCCGGTCGCTACGATCGAGCTGAAGAACCCAGGCTCCGGACAGAATTGGCGTCACGCTGTGAGTCAATATCAGGAACGACGCGATCCCCGCGCGCCGATGTTTGAATTCAAAAAGCGTTCGCTGGTGCACTTCGCGGCCGACCCGAATGAGATCCACATGACGACGCGGTTGGCTGGGAGCCAGACGCACTTCCTCCCGTTCAATCGTGGTAGCCATCCCGGACAAATCAGATGTGGCGCTGGCAATCCCCAACACCCATCCGGCTATCGCACCGGATACTTTTGGGAAGAAGTGCTCGAACGCGAAAGCTTCCTCGATATTCTCGGTCACTTCATGTTTATCGAAAAGAAGGACGAGAAAGTGGACGACGGCCGGGGCGGGTTTCGGTGGATAACCAAGGAGACAATGGTTTTTCCGCGTTATCACCAACTCGATGCTGTGCGGAAGCTGGTGGCGACTTCTGGAGGCGAAGGGCCGGGCAGTAACTATCTGATTCAGCACTCCGCCGGCAGCGGAAAGACAAACAGCATTTCATGGCTCTCGCACAGGCTTGCCAGTCTGCACGACGCGCACGATGTGAAAGTGTTTGACTGCGTGGTTGTCATCACTGATCGGCAAATCCTGGACCAGCAGCTACAGGACGCGATTTATCAGATAGAACACGCGCAGGGTGTCGTGAAGGCTATTGACGAGGACTCGAAACAACTGGCGGCAGCTCTCATCGACGGCACCAAGATCGTCATCACCACCTTACAAAAGTTTCCTTTCGTCTTACGCGGCCTCTTGCATGCGGCAGGGGCTGAACGCACTGATGATGCGACTGCCGAGGAGAAGCAAAAGGCTAAAGAGTGGGAAAAGGAAATCGCCAAACGGCGATACGCCATCATCGTCGATGAGGCCCACTCGAGCCAGACTGGCGAAAGCGCGCGCGAATTAAAGAGCATTCTCGGCGCAGCCGTGCAACCGGAGAACGGCGAAGCGGAACCAGATTGGGAAGACCGTTTGAACCAGGTGATGCAGTCGAGAGGTCGCCAGCCCAACATTAGTTTCTTTGCATTCACGGCGACACCAAAAGGGAAAACATTGGAGCTGTTCGGTCGCACTGGTCCGGACGGCCTACCTGTGGCTTTTCACCTCTACTCGATGCGGCAGGCCATCGAAGAGAAGTTCATCCTTGACGTGGTAATGAACTACACGACTTACAAGACTTACTACCGGCTGGTGAAAGCCATCGAAGATGATCCGAACCTTCCGAAGAAGAAGGGTGCGCGCGCGCTCGCGAAATTCATGAGCCTACATCCGCACAACATCGAGCAGAAGACAGAGGTTATGGTCGAACATTTCCGGCGGCAGGTGCGGACGCATTTGGCCGGACAAGCCAAGGCAATGGTAGTGACCTCCTCACGCCTTCATGCGGTGAGATACATGCAAGCATTTCAGCGCTACTTCAACGAGAACAAGTACACCGACATCCGAGCCCTGGTTGCTTTCAGCGGCACAGTCAAGGACCCAGATACCGGCATCGAGTATACCGAGACGGGAATGAATACGGATTGTGTGAGCGGGAAGCCAATCAGCGAGAGGCGACTGCCGGAGCGATTCGCCTCGCCTGACTATCAGATATTGCTGGTGGCGAATAAATACCAGACTGGTTTCGACCAGCCGCTGCTGTGCGCGATGTACGTGGACAAGCGCGTGGATGGCGTACAAGCGGTGCAGACACTTTCGCGTCTCAACAGAATGATTCCAGGGAAGGAGAATCCGTTTGTCCTGGATTTCGTGAACGAAGCTGAAGACATCTACCGCGCCTTTAAGCCTTACTACGACGCGACGAGTTTGCAGGAGAACTCAGATCCGCAGAAATTGGAGAAGCTTAAATATGAATTGGATGCGGCTCAAGTCTATTTCTGGAGTGAGGTTGAGGCATTCGCGCGAATCTTTTACAAACCCGTGACTTTGCAAAGCCCGAAAGACCATGCGGGAATGCAGCTTCACCTTCAACCGGCCGTAGATCGCTTTAAGGCGATTGAAGAGGAAGTAAAGCGCAGCGAGTTTCACGAAAAGCTAAAAGGTTATGTGAGCATCTATTCCTTCATGAGTCAGATTATGCCTTACGTCGATCCGGCGTTAGAGATGCTTTACAGCTTCGGGCGGTTCCTTCTCCCGAATCTTGATTTGGATCGG
>DATKIS010000303.1:0-7356 GCA_035543975.1 Pyrinomonadaceae bacterium | reverse complement strand
TCGGGGTGGCGATGAGCGGCAACATCAACATTGGCGTCCGCCATATCGCTCCGGTGTTCCCGCTTCTGTTCATGCTGGGCGGCGCCTGCCTCGACCGCTTGCTGAAATCGAACCGAACCAGGCTGGCCCGCGGGTTCGTGGTGATTGCCTTGGGCTGGATGCTGGTGGACAGTGCGCGGGTCTATCCTGACTACTTGTCCTTTACCAACGCCCTCGGGTTTGGCAAACCTGGATGGGCGTTGCTCTCAGACTCCAACGTTGAGTGGGGACAGGATATTGGCGAGATGGCGCGTTATCTCAAGGCGCACGGCGAGACGAACCTGGTGGGTTCGTTGTCCGCCGGTTGGGCCACTCCCGCGATGTACGACATCAAGCTACTTGATTTTGCACCGCCGGATTTGCAGTCGGCGAGCACGAGATATGTGGCAATAGGCGCTGGGTTTCTTAACGGCGCCAGCGTGCCGCCCGGATTCAAAGGAGCCAATGGCATCGAGCTGACGGATGAGCAGCGACGAAATTACTTCGCCGGGTATCGTTTGCTGAAAGCCGAGAAGGTGTTTGGGAACTCGATCTATCTGTACCGGAAAACGGAGTAGGTGAACCGCCAAGACGCAAAGACACTGAGGGCGCCAAGGAGCCGAACATGAAGTCTGCACCCTGAAGTGGGTGGTCTCATGATTTGGGAATCCTTTGCGGAGCTTTGCGTGCTTTGCGGTAAAACTTCCTGCACAACAATTAACCGCAAAGAACGCCAAGAACGCAAAGTTTACGCAAAGAGTTGGAACCTAGGACACTACCCTGAAGGGGCGCTAGTTCTGACACCCAATCTGGGTGTTGACTACTTGCTTTTGTGATCCGGTGGTCTACGCTGCGCTGCGACCACCGGCTACTATCTGTCAGCCTTTCAGGCTGAAACCATTGTTACTTCGCGGGTGCGGCCTTTGGCGCAGCGCCTTTTGCCTGTTTGGCGATCGCGTCATTCAGCAGCGTTACGATCTCGGGATGTTTCTGCGCCGTCGCCAGGCTAAGCGGTGTTTCACCGTCAGCCTTCTTGATGTTTGCCTTGGCACCCTTATCTAACAGCAGCTTGACCGTGTCAGTCTTACCGGCGTAGCTGGCTGCGGCCAAAGCGGAATTCCCACCTTCATCAAGTCCGTTAATGGGCGTGCCTTTTTCAATCAACCCTTTCAACATCTCGTTGTCACCTTTGCCGGCGGCTTCCACCAGGGCGGTTACGCTCTTCAACAGGTCAACAACGTTCTTGGTGCGGCCTGCCAGGCCGGTTGCGGTCGCGCCATCGTTTTTCTTGGCACTTAAATCACCGCCGTGATCGAGCAATAGCTTTACGGTATCAATGTGGCCGGCATATGCGGCTTCCATCAATGGAGTATTGTTGTCGTTCCCCCGCATGTTCACATCAACACCACCATCAAGCAGTTCCTTGATCCGGGCGTTGTTTCCCTTGGCGGCCACTTCTAACATTTCTACTTGCGGTGGCGTGAGGGGTGTTCCAGTCTTCGGTGGGCTGCTGACGCTTCTGGTTTCGACGCTGTCATTAGCGCAGCCGGCAAGAAAGCAAAGCATGGAAAGAGCTAAAACTATGGTCCAAAGGGGGCGGTTATTCTTGGATGTCATCATTGGTTCCTCAACTTGGTGTCCCGGCGCCTGATTCAAATAAAATCGGCCGAGCATGAAATCTAACGCGACCGCAATCTAAAAGTCGGATATCGAAGGGACAACAGTGTCGCATAGCATAACTAGAGCGGTCAAAATCATACTCAGTCAATTAGCCCGACTGTTAAGGAGGGCCTGGACCTGGAGGCGAGTCGCTTTGCCTTAAAGTCGTGACCTTGAATGTTGGACTTTCGGAACCCGGGAGGGTTGCTGAGAAAGTACTCGCCACCCTACCTCGGCTGCCGCGCTGGGGACCCCGAGCCGGAGGTCGAAGCAAAGCGCCGACCTCCAGATCAAGCACCTTTTGTGATTGCAGGCGGAAGGCGTACTAGAGCATCACTTCTGGCATCCTTCTCGGATGCAAAGGCTTTCCTACCTTGTTCCGGTGGTCTGCGGACCACCGGCTACTATCTGTCAGCCCGTCGGGCTGAAGCACAAGGACCTCCCAGCCAAATCGGCTATACTGCGCGAACTGCTAAAAGGGATCTCAAAACCGGAAACAATGAAACGAGTCCGACGCTTACTCGAGTTGCTGTGGATAGCGACTCTGGGCATTGCCTTAATCGTCTCCGCACTCTCGACTGATCGAAGAGCTCGGCAGGTGGAGGAGAACCCGAGTTTCTGTGATCCTTTCGGCTACCTGCAGATGGCTGATGACATTCGTCGCGCTGCCGCCAGCCGGACCGCCCCGCAGTTTGTCATCGAGACTCCGCATACACGATTGTTGGTTGAGTTAATGCAGTCACAAAAGCAGCCGGTGCCGCTTTGGGACGAGATGGTGGCGCCACTGGCTTTTCACTATTTCCCGGCCGCCGACCATGTGGCCGCGCAGTATCCGCCCGGAGCGGGCTTGCTCCTCAGCCTCTTTCCCGAGGGCCGCGCATTGCACGGCCTGAATCGGATGGTCGTAGTCATCTTCCTGATGGCGGGGCTGGGGATGCTGGTGGTAGCGGCAATCAAGCGGCGTCCCATAGCGGCGAGCTTCCTGGTTCTGGCTTTGATCCTCGGTTTGGAAATCGTGGCCCAACTCGACAATGCCAGTTTCTCTATGAACTCCCTGTTGGCGCCCCTGTTGTTGTCGGGTCTGTGTTTGAGTGCAGCCTGGGCGCTCGGATCCGACAACTCAAAGAGATTTTACCTGGCCTGGCTGCTGACATTGTTAGCAGGGTTGTTTCTTGGATTTGCCATCCTGGCGCGCATACCTGTGGTGCTCTTGTTACCCGGTGTCTTCCTACTGCTATGGCCGGTTAGCCTTCGGACGCTTCACAAAAGTCCGTGGATACCTTTCGGCCTGGGAGTGTTTCTCGGCGGCATTCTTCCCTTGATGATCCACCAAAGCCGAGTAGCCGGAGCCTGGTACCTAACGACCTATGCGCATGAAAACACCGAGCCACCCACACTGGATCGGGTGATGGATAACATCTCCTACTACTACGGCCCGGGAAGATCCAGTAGCGTCAATTGGGGAATAACCGCACTCTTCATTGGCCTGGTTGGCTTGCTGCTGTGGTCGCAACGTCGGGTGGGGATTGGGGCGCCGGCGAAGTTTTTGCGCAGAGTGAGCTGGACCCGGCTCATAGCATCGGCGGCTGTCGTTCTGGCGGTTTCCAATGTCTATTTCCTGACTCATGTGGCTCGGGTTCATTACTACACCTGGCCAGCAATGTTTGGGGCGGTCTTGATGCTGGCGCTGGGCGCCTTCGCACTGGAGAACAATCCGGCCGCAACCACCCAGAGCACGGGCTGGCTACGCCGCTCGCTAATGTTGTTTGGACTATTCCTCGCGCTGGCTCCGGCAGTCGTCGTTATGGGACGCGTTTGGTCACACTATGAGCCGCCATCAGGCGAGACACCAAGAAAGCAGTTTTCGATACCGGCGGAACTCGCCGACGAGTCAGCATGGGTTTGGGCGTGCCAATTAAGCGGAACGTTTTGGTACTATGGCCGGAAGCCGACTCACAAGGTCACATCCACCAACGCGGAGATACGCGAGCTGGTGTTTAAGTTTGTCCAGCGCCGGGGCGAACCGCAGTTTATTGTTAATGACGACCCGAGCATGCAGGCGGTGCTGGATGAGATAGTGCAACTGGGCGGCAAGCTGGAGCCCCGCGGCGCGGTGGACAATTATCCCTACTATCTGATTCATTGGGCGCCGAAATAAGCGCAGAATTGGCGTACCGGAGCAGTTTGATAAACAGGCTAGATGCAATTCAGATACAGAACCCAGCGCGGTAGCGCGGGATACTGAACTCAAATTTGGCCAATCGCGCAGATCCCGCTTTACCACGTTGGATTCTGTAGTCGCGTTGGATGCTTCAAACTTTATTAGTGCCCACAATTGAGAATTCTACTGACAGTGAAACCTAACCACGACTTCATCGACGTTCGACAACTGATGGCCGCAAGCTCGATTGACGAGCACTGCCGGCTGGCGGAGAATTATTTTTCGCGGTTAACAGATTGGACCTACCACCTCGCCAAGCCGTTGTGTAGTTTCGAAGATGCCCCCCAGTTGCTAATCAATTTTGCGGTGGTGCTCCAGGGTTTGGAACTCTGTCCCGGTCTGACGGTGCTGGAGTTTGGCGCGGGCACCTGCTGGGCCTCGCGCATGCTGACGCAGCTCGGTTGTAAAGTGATCGCTTGCGACGTCTCGGCGTCGGCCCTCGAGATCGGCCGCGAGCTTTACCGCCGTAATCCACCTGCAGGGGATCGACCTGAACCGGAGTTCCTGCTTTTCGATGGTCACAACTTGAACCTTCCCGACGCCTCGGTGGATCGGATCATGTGCCTCGATGCTTTTCACCACGTTCCAAATCCGAATGAAGTCCTGCAGGAACTCGGGCGCGTCCTCAAGCCCGGTGGCTTTGGAGGCTTTGCGGAGCCCGGGCCCGAGCATTCGAAGTCGGTCCAATCTCAATACGAAATGCGGACCGCCGGCGTGATCGAAAATGACATTCGCATCGAAGAGATTTGGCGGCTGGCGCAACCAGCCGGTTTTACCGATCTCAAGCTGGCTGTTTTTCTGCTCGAGCCATTGATGCTGCGGGTAGGGGAATTTGAAGACTTCTTACGCGGCGGCAGCAAGACAACTAATGACTTCACCGGCGCCACCCGCTCGTTTATGCAGAACCAGCGCAACTTCTTTCTCTACAAAGGGCCGCCGGCGCCGAGAGATAGCCGCTATCGACAAGGTCTCCAGGGGAAAATAAGTTTGTCACCGGGGAAAATTGCGCTCAGCGAGGGTCAGCCGATCAAGTTGAAAGCAATCGTAACCAACACCAGCCAATCAGTGTGGCTCCCGGTAATCGCCGGCACGGGTGGCGTGTTACTTGGTTGCCATGTGCGCAATCCAGACGGGTCAATGTTTCGCGAAAGCTATCAGTGGGTGGCTTTGACTCCCGGTGAGGCCCGCAACGTACTTCCGGGCGAGACGGTCTCGCTGGATGTCGAGTTAGCGGCCTTGCCGCCAGGATCATATGTTTTGGAGTTTGATTTGGTGAGTAACAACATCTGCTGGTTTGCGATGAATGACTCGGAAGTGGTGCGCGTCAGGGCGGAAGTGGCTGGGTAAGATTCGGGAAAGCCCAGGTGTCGCTTGAACGTTTCTTACTCAGCATTGTGCGGACGATTGAATTGTCACGTTTGAGTCCGCGTTTAGCGGACGACTGAAAATAGTCCAGCGATTTATCACTGGGACCTTGAAGCATTCGAAACTCACTCCGTGAAACGGACGGCTGAAGAAACATATCAAGGCGCTGGATTTCATCCGTCCGCTCCACGGACTAAAGGCTGTTGTTTGCGTAATCCCAGCAGTGAACTGCTGGGCTACTATCATTCGTCCGTTACACGGACTGAACCCCTCCAAGGCCACAGCGGTACTACCCGGAGACGTAAGCCGTGAAATCAAACCACCAATCAACACGCCGCCTGATCGTGGCTGCGTTTTTAGTCTTCGTGGTCGTATCCTCGCCGCAGGCGGTTCAAACTCCGGCACCCAGCTTCAAGATCACGCCGGCGATTCGCGCGGCACTTAATCGTATCTCCGCGGGCTCGCTGCGCAACCACCTCAAGTTTATTGCCTCGGATGAACTGGAGGGTAGAAACACGCCTTCGCCCGGGCTGGACCGCGCAGCTGAATACATCGCGGCTGAGTTCAAGAAAGCGGGCCTAACGCCGGTAGGCGACCAGGGCTATTTTCAAACGGCCAATTGGGTCCAACCCCAACGCGATTCGAAAAGCTTTGCGCTTTCGATTCAAGCCGGCAACCAAACAGTGGTTGCCGAACCCACCCAGGTCAGCTTCACTTTCCCGGGCGCGCTTAATCTCCGCGCCGTTTCGCTCGTCAAGGTGGACTACGCGAACACAGCCTCGCACGCTGATTTGAACGCCAGCGACATCGAGGGCAAGGCCGTGATAGCTGAGTTGCCTGATATTTTCCGAGCAGATCGTTCGCAACGTGGGCAACTGATGCAGGCGCAAGGTGCGTTTGTGGCGCGCCTCCAGTCGTTGAAGGCTGCCGTCGTCGTCTCGGTTTCGCGAAGCGGCGGCGCCGGGACTGGATTCAGTCCGGGTCGAATGGTCGATCCTGACAACCGCCCGCCACAAAGCGGCGCTGGGCAGCAGACTGGTGCATTGCCGATTGTGCAACTGTTTGGGCCTGGCTTCGTCACTGTGTTTGACTCGCTTCCTATCGGTGCCACTAGTGCGACCGTTTCGATTAACGTCGACGCCCCCAGCGAGACGCCGGTCAAACTGCGAAATGTCGTCGGGCTGCTGCGCGGTTCGGACAAGGTTTTGCGCGACACCTATGTGCTCGTGACGGCGCACTACGACCACCTGGGTATGAACCCGAGTCTTCCCGGTCCCGACAAGATTTATAACGGCGCTAATGACGATGGCAGCGGCACCGTATCGGTTATCGAGATTGCCGCCGCCCTCGCGAAACTCAAACCGCGCCCAAAGCGCTCGATAGTTTTCATGACCGTCTTCGGTGAGGAGAGAGGCGGGCTGGGCTCGCGCTACTACGGCCGCCACCCGATCTTTCCCATCGAGAAAACAGTGGCTGACGTAAATCTCGAGCAAGTCGGGCGTACGGACGACAGTGAAGGCCCGCAGGTCGGCACCTGTGCGATGACCGGGTTTGATTTTTCAGACGTCGGCCATATCTTCCAGGCGGCCGGCGATTTGGTCGGTATTAAAGTCTTCAAGCATCCCACAAAGTCAGACAGTTACTTTGGCCGCAGCGACAATCAGGCCCTGGCCGATTTGGGTGTACCCGCGCACACCTTGAGCGTCGCCTACGAATACCCCGACTATCACCGGGTGGGAGACCATTGGGACAAAGTAGACTACGACAATATGGCCAACGTCGATCGAATGGTCGCGCTCGGCCTGGTGATGATTGCGAACAACCCGACCGAGCCGAAGTGGGATGAAACGAACCCCAAAGCCGCGAGATACCTCAAGGCCTGGCGCGATCGTCGGGCGAAGCCTAACGTCGTACAACCTTAGCAAACTGAGCAAAGCGTTCCACGAACTCACCCGAACGACTTTGCGCGATCTTGGCGCTCTCTGCGGTTTAATTTGTTTCCCGGTTTTTACCGCAACGAGCGCAATGAACCGCAAATTGCGCCCAGAGTTCTTCTGGTTAGGAGGCTGCCCGATGCTGCCTTGACACCCCTA
>DATKIS010000302.1:0-2365 GCA_035543975.1 Pyrinomonadaceae bacterium | reverse complement strand
AGATTTCGTCTTCACGCGCATGCTCGAGCATCGTATTCGAGTACACAACATCTACTGACTCGCCGGCCAGGCCCGTTTTAGTGGCATCAACCGGCGCATGATAACGAATCCGGCAAGCCTGCATTATCTCGCCAGAGCCTGCGCCATCGGCCACCAGTTTTCCCAGCAGTTTGAGCCGGTCAGGAAACTGGCCTTGCCCGGGGTTAGCCTGGTAGAAAGCAACAAACTGCCGGGCAGATTCAACCACCAAAGCGTCTTTCACCAATCGTTGATTATCGTAGGTGTCGCATTGCTCCTGACCGTTCAGCCAAAACAGTATGGGCAGGATGGGCGTCCAGCCCGTGCCTATCTCCACCGCTGACCAAGTCGCGAGAGGTTCCGGGAGCTCTGCCAGACAATCGAGGAGGCTGCCCCCCTGCGACACTTTGCTGTTGATGCTGAAATGACTAAAACCTCCCAGGTGTCTTTGGGCGAGGTAATAAAGCTGCGGGCCCAGGGGGGCGCTTGATAGCACGCGCTGAATGCGCGCTTTGGTGGTCCACTTCATAGAATCCAAATTAGGTTCGGGTGGTGTCACCAATCAGCGACACCACCGCCTGAAACTTACCCGCCGCAGTTCGCGGAATGTTGTCTACCTGCTCGACGATTACTTCCGTCTCCGGGCCCAGCCGGCTGCGCACTCGGCCAGCTATGTCACGCATGTCCGCGTCCCCAAACCCGCTGGCCGGTACCACCTTCACCCGGATGCGCGCGAGTGACTCCTGAATAATCTGGCCCTCAACCACATGAGGCTGGTCAACGAAGATGCCATGGAACCGAACCATCTGTCGTCCGTCCGGTCCGGTCACCACATCTTCAATGCGTCCCGTAACTTCCTTCAGAATGGGCATGCGACGGCCACACAGACAGGGCTCGCTGTCCCACGCGGCCAGATCGCCCACGCGATAGCGAATAAAAGGTTGGTATTCGCGTATCAAACAAGTCGCTACCACTTCGCCAACCTCGCCGGCTTCACAAGCCGTGCCGTCTGGCCGCAGGATCTCAACCACACCGACGTCGGGACTTACATGCAGTCGCCCCTGCTCACACTCGCTCGCAAATAACGAATTCTCTACGGTGCTGTACTCTTCAAATACCCGGCACCCATACGCGGTCTCCATCACTTTCCGCATTTCCGGAGTCAACTTTTCGCTGGTCGTTATTACCGCTCTCAGTTCCGGAACTTTCAAGTCCTGCTCGATTATTAGCCTGGCGAGCAGATAGTAGGAGAAGGTGTAACCCGTAAGCCATTCGATGCGGTGGTCGCGGAGCGCCTTTACGTAGGTGGCGGCCGTTTCCGGCCCCAGATGAAACGCCGAGAAGTACACCTGTTTTTCGGCGGAGTTGTAACGATAAAAAGGTCCTTTGCTGCTGGGATCGGGCTCGACCATCCGCCCCGAAAACGTAGCCCGGGCAGATTCGAATGAAACCCCCGCCCAACCGGCCGACCTTACCTCGCGCAAGGCCATCGAATTCCGGAGCTCGTGCACCGTCCAGATACTCGCGATCGGCGTCCCGGTCGTACCACTGGTGTGGAAAACCAGCTGCGGCCGGGGTCGCATGTCTCCTCGTAAAAACGCCTTGGGTTCATTACGAATATCATCCTTCTCCAACAGCGGTAACTCCTGTAGTCTCCCCGCCTCGGCTGCCGACCTTGCCTCCGTGTTCCACGATTGACGGTAATAGTCCACTTGATTTGCAGCGGCCCGCAAAAGCGTGACTAGCCGATCCTGCTGCCACGCCTCCCATTCCTCGGTCGTAAAACGCTCTCGCTGCTTGAACTCCCGGAGGTAGGTCCGGTAGCCAGGACCGAATCTTAGCCGGTGCCAATACAGGCCATACGCGCTCACCGCACGGTGTTGTGCCCAGATTGGGAGGCGGGCATAAAGGGAGGGCAGTCGGCTCATCGAGTATTTCTATACTCTGGGGTTCGTGTACCTTCGTGTAATTTCGTGGTTACGTGCGCTTTCGGCTTTGCACAAAAACTCGTTCACGTCCCTAGTCTGCGCCAGCGGACGACCGCAAATAGCCCAGCGATTTATCACTGGGAAGCAAGAAAGTCCAAGTCTCAGTCCGAGAAGCGGACAGCTGAAACATCGTATACTCCAAGGAGATTCCTCAACCGTCCGCTTCACGGACTATGAATATCTTCGCTCCTCATCCCAGCAGTAGACTGCTGGGCTATTTTCATTCGTCCACTAACGCGGACTGACAAAACCGTTTTCCTGGTTACGTCCCCTTCCCTTCGCTACCCGCCGTCAACAGCGCTTCCCACTGCGGCAGAATACGAGACCAGTCACACTCTTCAGCTTTCCTGCGAGCGGCT
>DATKIS010000301.1:0-5631 GCA_035543975.1 Pyrinomonadaceae bacterium | reverse complement strand
GGCCGAATCGCCTCGTGCGCATCTTGCGCGTCCTTTTTCGATCGATAGTGAATTGCCTTCTCCGGCAGGTAAGGAGCGCCATAGCTTTTGCTGATGAAGTCTCTCACCTCTCCCAGGGCCGCATCTGAAACGCGGGTGGAGTCGGTTCGCATGTAGGTAATTAAACCAACTGAACCCTCGGCGCCGATCTCGATGCCCTCATAAAGCTTCTGGGCAATCATCATCGTCCGTCTTACTGCCCACCCAAGTTTGCGCGCGGCCTCCTGCTGCAACTTCGAAGTGATGAAGGGCGGAACGGGATTGCGTTTGCGCTCTTTGCGGGTTACTTCGCTAACGATGAACGGCTGCTCGTTCGCTTCGGCCACAAGTTCCGCGGCCTTTGCCTCATCGCCAATCAGGATCTCGCCACGTTTGATGTCCTGATCAAATCCGCCGGTCTTAACAGTCTGTTCGCCGACTTTGAACAGGCGAGCATCAAAAGCCGGTGGCAGTTTGGCGGTGAGATTGGCGGCGATCGTCCAATACTCCGTCTTGATGAATTTCTCGATCTCCCGTTCGCGCTCTACTACCATTCGCAGCGCAACTGACTGCACCCGGCCGGCACTTAGCTTTCCGCCCACGGTGCGACAAAGCAGGGGGGAAACTTTGTAACCTACCAGGCGGTCGAGTACGCGGCGCGCTTGCTGGGAGTCGACCAGGTTTTGGTCGATTTGTTTGGGATGCTCAAAAGCTTCGTTGACCGCCCGCTTGGTAATCTCATTAAACATCACCCGGAAGGTCGCCTTCGCCGGGCGCTTGGGCACAATCTCTTCCGCCAGGTGCTGACAAATCGCTTCGCCTTCTCGATCCGGGTCAGCCGCGAAATAAATATTGTCGGCTATCTTGGCGGCTGCCTTGAGTTCGGCCACAATCTTCTTGTTATTTCGTTTCCTGGTGTCAGGTATCACCTCGTAGGTAGGCTTGAAATCGTCATCGACGTCTACACCCAAACCCTTCGAAGGGAGATCCTTGATGTGGCCTATCGAGGCCTTAACCAGATAGTCCTTACCCAGGTATTTGTTTATCGTTTTCGCCTTCGCCGGCGATTCAACTATTACTAAGTTTTTTGCCATTTCTATTTACTGACTGCACTGACCAAATCGACCAACCGGTCTCGTTCACTTCGAGCTAGAATTCCAAAATACAAAAAATACTGTCGCAGATCTGACGGATGAATGAACTCAGCAGCCTCACTGTCGAGTTCGTCACAAACCATTTCCCTGAGCCTCGTAAGCTCTTTAAGCCGGTGATTCTTCCAGCGCGGATCCGAGATCGTTAGGTCTAGTAGTTCAAGCATTCTGGCAAATGCGGGCTCAAAGCGATCCTTATCGCGCCGCTGCTTCCACCGCAGTGCTCGTTCGTATTCGCTGCCGACATTTCCCAGCTGAGTGGCAAGCGAAAACTTGAACCAACGTCCCGCGGACAGATCTTGATGGTAGTTGTCCATTCTCGTTTCACCTAATCTATCAGCGTGCTGACTATATTCAGTATCCGGTCCCTGAGGGCAGGGTCTTCGATGCCTCGAGAGCGGTTGTTCTGCCTGGGCCGTATGTTAATTAGGGAGTCGAACTCCACCATCTCCGGTATTTTGCGTTCCGGATACAAGTTAATTCCCCACAAATTTTCCTGCTTGGAGTTGTGTTCAAGCAAAAACGCTTCTTCGTCTGCATGGAGTTCAGCCCCAATCGCCATGATTTCCTTCTCGATGTCGACAACGCCTTTGACCATATCTCCGAATAATTCGGCTCCGACTTCCCGAAGTTGATGAATCGAAATGGGCCTGCTAACTAATACCATCCCCATAGCATTTGTCACATCTTCCGCACAAAGCACTTGCCTGGCAGGGCCCTTACCAAATCACGCATCTCTAACGTTAGCAGCGCCGCGGTCAAATCCGAAATCGTCAGCCTGCTTTGGTCAACCAAAGAGTCAATGTGCGCAGGATTGTCAGCGGAAAGCAACTTGAAAACCGATTGCTCAAACCCGGACAGCCCCTGCGGCACCAGCGCCAGTTGATCCGCCAGAGACTTCTCCTTCTTCTTCTCGCCTAGCGGAGGTGGCAGCAGTTTAGCGGCGATTTGCGGCGGCAGTTCCGCCGCAATGTCCTGCCATTGCTGCACGAGTTTGGCGCCGGCGCCCTTGATCAAGTAGTTCGTGCCGAAGGAGTTTCGTGAGGTAATATTTCCGGGGACCGCAAATACTTCACGGTTTTGCTCGATCGCCAATCGCGCGGTTATCAGTGAACCTGAATTCTCCGCCGCCTCAACCACCACCACGCCGAGACTCAGACCGCTAATGATGCGGTTGCGGTAAGGAAAGTTTTCCGAGACTGGCGGAGTTCGCAGCGGAAACTGGCTAACCATGGCTCCACCCGCAGCCAGAATTTCTTCCCCTAGCTTCTTGTGGTCGCGTGGGTAAGTCTCGTCAATGCCAGTTCCGAGAACCGCTATGGTCCGGCCGCCGGCTTCAATTGCTCCGCGATGTGCAGCTGCATCGATGCCCCGAGCAAAACCGGAAACGACCGTCACTCCGCGCTGGGCCAGATCCCGAGCCAACATCAAGGCTGCATTCTGACCATAGGTCGAACACCTGCGCGAACCAACCACCGCGACACACGGTTGGTCCAGGCACTCAGACCAGTCGCCCTTCACATAGAGCGCAATCGGCGGGTCATAAATCTCTCTCAACAACGACGGGTACACACCGTCGTCCAGAACCAGAATGTCGCCCCCATACTTCCTGACATTCTCAATCTCACCTTCCGCCAGACTGTGCAAGTCTCGCGCAATAATGCTATCGACCGCTTCCGGCAGCAGCCGGCACTTTTCCAACTCCACCCGCGTGGCGCGGTAGACGGCCTCGGCCGACCCGAATCGTTCGAGGAGTTTGGCAGCGGCGCGAGGTCCGATGCCCGGGGTCATGTTGAGGGCAACCCAGTCACGCATACGATTTCTGATTACGGATTTCGGAGTGCGGATTGGTCCGAAATCCTTTAGCAGTCCTAATTGATGAGATTACAATCGAAAGAATTTGATTAGCCTCGTCCAGGAGGTCCGCTATGCGAGATCGCTTCACAATCTCCGCATCTACTAACAACTCCATCCAGTAAATGCTTTCGTCGGCTTCCTCTTCTACCGTTCCCATTTTGGAAACGAAATCCGGCCTGGATTTGGCTCTGCAGGCAGCTCTGTAGTTAGCACTAACTGAAGTGCCGCAGCGAAGCATTTGATTCCGAATTACGTTTGCGGTTGGAGTGCTTGGCAAGCTCTCTGCCAACCGAATTACGCGCAAAGCAAACGCACGCGTTCTTGCTTTCATCTCTTCCGGGTTCATGCGCTCCGTCACTCTCCGAATCCGCAATCCGAACTCCGCAATCCGCATTCTTTTTGGCGGAGGCGTGTAGGAATCGAACCTACCTGAGCCTGTTCTCACAGTCTCACTAACGGTTTTGAAGACCGCGCCGTTCACCAGAACAGATTCGCCTCCAGCTTTCTAATCTCAAATCGGATATCGAGATCTGAGATCTCAAATCTGAGATCTCCATTCGACAGATTTCAGATTACAGCCCTCCGACTTCCGTCGAACTCAAACACCATATCCTGTTGTCGGAGCAAAAACCCTACGCGCCAAAACGCGAACCTGTCAAGCGAGCGCCCAATCAAGCTCTTCGCACCGACATGCAACAGATCCAGCGAACCCAGATCACACATTGAGTTGAAGCAGATTCGAGATCGAGCCAAATTAGATCGCAGACTAACGAACCCAGATTGCAAATTGAGTAGAAGCAGATTGCAGATTGGGAGGAGTCGGATCGCAGATCCAGCAAACTCAAACCGTCTCCTGCCATCCGAATCTATTGGCGCGGAAACCGGTTTGCGGTACTCTTTGCCGCATGCCGACCGACGATGATCCCCGGAAAACGTCAGGCCCCGACGAGCCTGCCCCCACAGTCCTCGATCCAACCCGCTTGCCTGCCAACAGTGAAATGGTTGGCCAGGTCCTCAGCGGACGCTACCGGATTGAAAAGGAAATCAAGCGCGGTGGGATGGGGGTAGTCTACCTGGCCCTGGATCAGCAACTACACTCGCGCCCGGTGGTGGTGAAGGTCCTGCTCGACCAGGCCTTTCAAAGCGAGTACGTCGTGCAGAAGTTTCGCCAGGAAGTTGAGGCGCTCAGCCGGATAGACCATCCGGGAATCGTGGGCATCATCGACGCCGGGGAACTGCCAAATGGGCGGCCCTTCATCATCATGCAGTACGTCGAGGGGATCACGCTGCGTTCCGCACTCAACGCGGAAGGTATGAATCTCGAGCGTACTGCCGAAATCCTGAAGCAGATCGGCCGGGCCCTGGCGGCCGCCCACAGCCGCGGCATTCTCCACCGCGATCTGAAACCCGACAACATCATGCTGCAGAATTTGGGCCAGGGTGAGGAGCAGGTAAAAATCATCGACTTCGGCATCGCCAAGGTAAAGGACTCGGTGGTGGCACCAAGCACCTCGCTCAACCTTTCTCCCGGGACAGTCGCCTACATGGCTCCGGAGCAGTTGAACGGCCGGGCCATAACCGCCGCCACCGACATCTTTGCGCTCGGCGCCATTACCTACGAATTGGTAACCGGACGAAAGCCTTTCAACCCGGAAACCGGATTCGAACTTCTCCAGATGCAGCAGACCGGCGTCCGGGTAAAGCCTGCCGATCTGCGGCCGAGTCTTCCGCCCAAGGCCCAGGACGCAATTCTTAAAGCCCTCTCCTTTAATCCCATCGACCGATTCAACGCGCCGCGAGAGTTTGCCGATAGCTTTGCGGACGCCATCGCCCAGGACCGGCAAACTGCTGGATCTGCGCTGCCCACGGATTTTGCGTTGCCGCCAACCCAACTTCAAAGCGAAGAGACGCCCCTGGCGAAGGCTCCGCGCAACCCGCAGGCCCAGACGCTTCAGGTGCCCTTCCACGCGGCCCAGCCGCCAGATCCGTCAGTGCCTCAGTTTAGCCCCGGTCCGTCAGTGGCCCAGCTTGGTTTGAGCGGACGAGGTGAAGCTTCCCGCAAATCAAAAAGCAAACTGCTTCCGCTGCTGGCGGTGGCCGGCGTGCTCTTGTTGGCGGGCGCCGGACTCGCCGTCTGGTACGTTCTCAAGTCGACCTCTGAAGAGACAAAGAACGTCCCCGCCCCCGCACCCGCCGGGCCAGAACGGCTGCTGAATTTTGGGCTCACGGTGCAAAAGATGCGCTCGAGCAGTCCGTATCAGGACACGTTTGAGTCTACCGGTCAGGAGATTTTTGAAAACGGCTGGAAGTTTCGCATGCGTCTCAGCAGCCCCCAGCCGGGCTACCTTTACCTGCTGAATGAGGGACCCGCCGCCGGAGGAGTGACTACTTACAATCTATTGTCCGCGGCCTCGGCAAAAAACTCGAGCGACCCGCCGTTAGCGGCGAACGAAAAGACGGAGACTGCCTGGATGGTGTTTGACGAGCACCAGGGAACCGAGAAGTTTTGGATTGTCTGGGCAGCCAGGGCGGTGCCGGAGCTTGAAGCCGTCAAAGGGGTAATCAACCCGGATGACAAAGGTGAGATCAAGGACACCGACCAGGC
>DATKIS010000300.1:0-2728 GCA_035543975.1 Pyrinomonadaceae bacterium | reverse complement strand
GCGCCCACCGCCATCAGCGCGTTTGACCAGAGACTGGGCGATGATTCCTCTCAGGCTTTCCGAGAGCATTACGCGAATTTGCGACTGCTGAGCCTCGGGAAAGACATCAATGATTCTATCGATGGTCTTTGTCGCGCTATTCGTATGTAAGGTGGCCAGGACCAGATGACCTGTTTCAGCTGCTGTAATGGCTAGGGAGATGGTCTCGAGATCCCGCATTTCCCCTACCAGGATGACGTCCGGATCTTCTCTGAGTGCTGCTCGCAGGGCCTGATGAAAGGACTTCGTATGGCTCGACACCTCACGTTGATTAATCAGCGAATTCTTATTGTTGTGGACAAACTCGATCGGGTCTTCGATCGTAATGATGTGCGCGCGTCGGCTGGTATTGATTGTGTGAATCAACGACGCGAGAGTTGTGCTTTTTCCTGACCCAGTGGGACCAGTTACCAGGATAAGGCCCTCGGAGACATCCAGAAGGTTAGTGAGATTTGCTGGCAGGCCTAACTCTTGAGCGGTCTGAATCGACTCCGGGATTCGACGAAAAACGGCACCGAGACCGTGTCGTTGTCGGAAAACATTAACTCGAAATCGCCCGACCCCGGTCAGTGAATAACTGCAGTCCAGGTCCCACGTCTCGAGGAAACTCTCCCGTTGTTGTGGGGAAAGAATCTCAAAGAGCAAGGCCTGACAGACTTCAGGCGTCAGGTCCTTATAGTTAAGTTTCACCATATCGCCATGAATTCTTAGATAAGGTGCGCTGCCGCTAGTAAGGTGGAGGTCTGAAGCTTGGCGCTCCATCATCTGTTTCAGGATTTCATCTATACGTGCCATAAGTCTCTGCCTAATTCTGGTTCCACGAAAATGGGAGTGTCGGGTTGAAATCTAAGTCGGAGAACCGCTGCCTGCATTAGGCGCAACTTCTCCGGCGTTTCAAGTTGCCTCGTTAAAGTATCTGTCTGAACGCAGTTGGTTGCACATATTGAAACAGCGGCGTAGAGGGCGGTAGTTTGTGGGGATCGAGAAAGGTTGAATCAAACGCCCAATTTCTTATCGGTGGCGAATATATTGTTGAATTGGCATTGTATTGGCCCACCGCTTGAGTCGAGTAATAGAGCGGGATTAATGAGCCGACAAAGTTCCAGCGCGCGTTCCACCTCTCCAGAAAGCGAGGGAAATTGTGCATTCCGCCATTGAGTCGAGATTCTCCGGCACCCGTGTTCCCCGCATCAGGGAGGCCACTTAGCGCAGACAGGTTGTTGCCGGCGATAATTCCCGCCCGAACGGAAGTTTCGGCGGTTACTCCCGGGAGGTTTCGATCTGCGAGTCTTCGGCTCAGATCTCCGGGATACATAGCACTCGAATTGTCTGCCCATGTTTTTGATAAGGGAAAAACAGCATCAGCCACAATCGAAGCAGGCACCTGACTTCCAAGATAGCGGCAGCTCGCGGCTGGTTCATTTAAGCAGGCAAACCCAGCTGCCGGTGCGGCGTTGATCCCGGTGGTATTGTAGTTTCCCCATGTGTACAGCAAGTTCTCGGTGGAAATGGAGATTCCCTGGGTTGCCGATAAGCGGCCCGCTGCCCCGCTAATCTGCAAGTTCTCCCCGTTGAACAATCGGACGGAGTGACGTGCAAATCCACTTGGGTTGGCCCAGGCGGCAACGGTCAAGGCGCGCATGGTTAGGTCTGCACCATAATTCCCTGCAAGCACCGCCGGATCCGGCAACTCGAGAAGGTCTTTAAGGAGCGATCCGGTCTCCTGCACATCTTCTCCCGGATCAAGCGCATCGTTGGGCCCATAGATGTCTTCGTTATCCACCATGCCGTTGGTACTGTTTATGATTGCGCCGGTTGGGCCTAACATCGGCTTGACTTTGTCGCCCCGCCGGTCCGAAACGTAGACGGTGTAGCCTCCAGAATTAGCAATATTCGTGCTGACAGCAGTGGTCCCGGTCAGCAGGTTAGTGTCGTAAACACCGTCTAACCAACGCGCCAGATTCCTCATGTTGATCTCGACTACGTTCGTTATTCCCCTCTCGTACACCACATTGCAGTTCGTCCCGGTAATACATCCTTCGCGGACGTTATAGACGTTGATCGGGACTATGGCATTCCACTCCTTGTTGTTGGACCAAGTGGCTGTTCCCCAGTGTGTAACGTCCATCGCTGGAGGGACGTCGGAGCGAACTGGCTGCCCTGCGACCGTGTCATCGAGGAGTCCTACGAGGTAGCCGTAAGTGCCGTTTTGGGTGGGGCCGGGGCCGGTTTTGATCTCGCCATCAGCAGCTATGTACGTGTTACCAACAATGTCGGTGAGTGCATTGAAGTATCGCGTACCATCCGGAGCGGTATTCTGTAAGTTGCTGGCATCGCGGCTTCCTTGTGTAAAGGCAGCCCACATGGGCCGCTGCAATGTCACGATTGCATTAGGTTCCCCGACGGTCATACCCATGCTCAGAATCTCCCGCGTAATGTCAAAAGTATTTCCGGCGTCGTCTTCGATCTGAATGAGGATGCGGCCACTCAATCCGGCGCCGCCTGGAATCGTGGTGGGCGCGCCATTTAGAGTTTGGTTGTCCGAACTGGCTCCTGTTCTCCGTACTGTCAATGCCTGACCTGGAGTGGTGCCCTGTTCCTGAAGAACGCAGGTTGCGGCAGTATCACGGTAACTCCCATCGTCGTTAACACGCCACAAGGCCCGCCCGCCGTTAGCGGCGGCGGGAAC
>DATKIS010000299.1:0-8092 GCA_035543975.1 Pyrinomonadaceae bacterium | reverse complement strand
GATGTTGTAGACCTCCGCATAACGTTCATCGACGCCGATGCGCTCCTCCGGCAGTCTTGGGTCGTCTTTGGCGATGATGTAAATGCACTCGGACGGACAGGCGGCCGCACAAAGGAAACAGGCTACACATTTCTCGCGACCGAGTTCATCGACGTGCAACAGATGCTGCCCCCGGTATCGCGGCTGCACCGTTACGGGCTCTTCCGGATACTGAACCGTCCACTTCTGCTTTGGAATGTAGGACAGGGTTAAACCCATTCCCTGAATGATGGCTTTGGTCGAGTCGATTACATCACTGATTATTGACATAGCATTTAGACCTGCCCGTTTCTATAACGCTGTACCCTCTTCCTTCAACGGTGTCACTTCAGAACCTGTAGCTTGCCATCTTCCGTCTCTCCACACAAACTTGTCCACGAAACGCGCGGGAGCCTCCTGGCTGTTAATCTGAAAACGGACCACACCGCTGAGCGTAGCGCGGTCGCCTTTCAAACTAAGCTTCAGATCCTCAAACTTCCACTTTTCAATCGTCGGGTCGGGTTCAATTGTTCGCAGGTACTCAGCTTTCCCCCGCGGCGTGTCCCCGACCGCCGTATCCACGTAGTCGTCTGCGAGGATTTCGTTAAGCTTCCGTTTGTCAGCTTTGATATTAGCGAGCGTCCATTCGTCTTCAAGTTGAGTTAGATCGGCCAGGATGGCAGCCTCGTCAGTCGGAGCTGGAGCGAGGTTCGCCGAATTCGAATTCTCGTTGACGTTGGTATTTCCATCGGAGTTTGAGTTGTCAGTGCTCCAGTTGGCGTTGTCACCCCGGTTTACGTTTGTATTGATAGTGATGGTGTTTGAGTTAGTGCCGAGCCGGGGTCGCAGATAAAACCAGGCAGCTATTCCCATTCCGGCAAGGACCAGGGTTATCAACAAGAGCAAGCCAAGAATCCACGGCCAAACTCTTCGCTTGGGTGGAGGCTGGCTGGGTGCAGCGTAGGTTCCGGGAGGTTGATAAGACGGCGGAACAGCGCCTCCGCCGGCTTCACTTGTGGGCCCAGTCGAGCTTCTGCTATCGCTGGCGGAAGGTGAAACAACCGTAACCTCGTCGGCCGGATCGTCTGCCGCCGGATCAATTACCGGTACGAGCGGAGTACCGTCGTCAATACAAAAGCTGAGATTGCGATCGGTAAAGGTCTTGTTGCAGGTCGAGCAGCGTTTCACAGTCAGTTGTTCTTTCAATTGTTGGCGTTTGGGTCTTACGAATACTAACTGCCTTAGTGTCTGGCGCGCGACCCAACATCCGTATCAAATACGCCGGGGGCCAAGAGAGTTGTCCCTGGCTGCTAAACGCCTTGCCTAACCTCGTCCCAACTGACCCGGCGAGATCACGTTAGCTGACTGAATTCATCAGGGCGCCCAACCCGTAAATCAGGATTATGAGGAAGATCAATACAAAGTAGAGTGCACCGGTGACGATCCCGGCGATCGCCATACCTTTGCCGCCATACTTGGTGGGATCCTTCTTCATCTGAAACAACGAGAAGATGCCTAAACCGATGGCAATCGGGCTGGTCAGCACGCCGAAATAACAGCACCAACCAATCGTCATACTAACGATGCCCAGGACCATCGATAGCACCGCGAGACTCTTTTGCGGTTGCGAGGCATATGCGGGAGGCGGCGGCGGATTCCAGCCAGCCTGCATAGGCTGCGGAGAAGCCATCTGGACCGCCGGCGGTTTGTAAGCTCCTGGATAATCCAGCGTGGGCTGTTCAGACGGACTGACACTCGGCGGCATCGAGGCGTAGGCAACGGTTGGGGGCGGTTCGTCAGGAGAGACCGGCATATCAACCAGGGACGTGCCATCTTGGGTGCAGAAAGTCAGCCACTCATCAGTAAACTGCTGGTTACAGGTCGGACAACGCTTCATAATTTTTTACCCGGTAGCGAACAGGCGTTGGTCGCTGGTGTCATAGCAGAAGGCCAGCGCTTCAAGTTTCGTGACTTTTCGCGCGAATTTCACACTAAAAAAACGCGAGCAAGAAAACTACAACGGGGAAGGGACTACACTAGTTCGATTTGACTGAAAAAATACGCGATCTCAATGGCGGCATTCTCGTCAGAGTCGGAGCCATGGACAGCGTTTTCTCCCAGTGACCCGCCAAACTCTTTGCGGAGGGTGCCCTCGTCTGCCTTGGCTGGATCGGTGGCCCCCATCAAGTCGCGCCAGGCTTTTACCGCGCCTTCCTTTTCCAACACCATGACCACACACGGGGCGCTGGACATGAATTCGGTCAAGCCGCCGAAGAATGGCCGCTCACGATGGACCGCATAAAAGCCTTCCGCCTGTTTCATCGACATGTGGAGAGTTTTGATGCCCCGAAGCTTGAAACCGGCGTCGTTGATTCGTTGAATGATGTTCCCGCTATTCCCTGCGCTGACAGCGTCAGGCTTGATGATTCCGAAAGTAAGATTGCTCATCTGGTCTGTTGATTATCTCCTTACTTAATTAAGCCGCGGATACGCCCGGACAAACGCTGATCTGAAAAAATCAAAATAGAAATCCGCGCTGCTTATCTGCCATCTGTTTTATCTATCCGCGAAAATCCGCGTTCATCCGCGGCTGAATCCCCTATGCCGCCGAACGGTTGCCCAGCACTTCCCTCATCCCGGTTCCAATATCCGCCGGTGACCGCACCACATGAATCCCTGCCTCTTCCAGGGCCTTCATTTTTTCCTCTGCGGTTCCCTTCCCGCCGGCAATGATTGCGCCCGCATGCCCCATGCGACGCCCGGGAGGTGCTGTTTGACCCGCAATGAAAGCAACGATGGGCTTGGTCACGTGCTCTTTTGCAAACGCCGCAGCCTCTTCTTCAGCCGTCCCGCCAATCTCTCCAATCATTACAATCCCGTCGGTCTCATCGTCGGCTTGAAACAGACGCAGCGCATCCACATGCGAAGTGCCCACGATCGGGTCGCCGCCAATGCCGATCGCGCTCGACTGGCCCATTCCCAACGCGGTTAGCTGGCCCACAGCTTCGTATGTCAGCGTGCCGGAGCGCGACACAACGCCAATGCGGCCTTCGCGATGAATATGGCCGGGCATGATCCCAATTTTGCATCTGCCGGGACTGATAATGCCGGGACAGTTTGGACCAATCAATCGCGTGGGTTTGTCCCTGAGATATTCCCTGACCTTCACCATGTCCAGCGTCGGTATGCCCTCGGTAATACAAACAACCACAGGAATCCCGGCATCTGCCGCTTCCATGACAGCGTCTGCCGCAAAAGCCGGCGGCACGTAGATGACTGAAGCGTTGGCGCCTGCCTGTTTCACGGCATCGGCGACGGTGTTGAATACCGCAATATTTTCGTGAGTAGTGCCACCCTTGCCGGGGGTTACTCCGCCCACGACGTTCGTCCCATACTCAACCATCTGCTTAGTATGAAACGTGCCCTCCCTGCCGGTGATTCCCTGGACAACAAGGCGCGTGCTCTTATCAACAAGAATGCTCAAGAAGTTCTACCCCAAGTGAAAATGTTTTCTGAAGAGCGCGGAGTATAACATGCGGGAGCGATCCACCAAATTACGCTAAACGGGACTAAACCGTTGTTCCTGAACTTTTGTGGATCGTTTCGTCTTCAGTCTTTATCCGATCTGGAACAGCAAGCACTAAGGCACTGCGGTTTTGGCTTTCTTCCAACCTTTCGCCGGGAAAAAGCTACCTAACCAGCCTCCAGCCGGATTGGTTTCACCCGCCATCGCTAGATCGATCTCAAACGTCCCCGCCCGAAAAGGCATGGAGTCAGCCAGGAAACTCCGACTTTCGTACTCAGTGAATCGAGGCATGAGGAAGGTCAGGTTCATCACCTTGCCCCTCAGCTTTACCGCGACCTTCACCGGCTGTCGAAAGTTGCACATTCCACTGGCACGAACCACCCTAACGCTGTTCTCCCTAACTCCTTTGAAGACCTTCGGTGCATCCTTAAATTCCTCTACCTTGACCCGCTCGGTTGTTTCGTAAGTTCCCGTCGGGTCAATCACCTTGCCCTTTTCATCCCGCACGACAAAACGCAGGTTGCTGCCTGCGCAGATCTGCGCGCTGGCGTTAGCCGCTAAGAAACAGACCGTCGTCGTCGCAAATAAGATAAGAAGTAATGGTTTCGTCATCGAATCAATAATTTTCATGTTTCACCTTTCCACCGGTCGTCTTAGTCCGCGTTTGGCGGACGACCCAACACCGCGGCACCGAGCCCTCGCTAACGGGCGGGCTACTGCCCCGCCGAGCGTTGCATATGCACTTGCGACAATCGATCTCTGAATCCCGAGGGGCTTTGCTCAAAAAGTCTCGCACACTCGTTTGTAGCGGATCCCGTCCATAGGATTCGTGCAAGAGACATGACGCGGAGCGATCTCATTAGCACCGCGGCTTTAGCCCGGTGGAAAGAGGGAGCGCTTCTTCTTGCATAACCGTTTTGAACGGTTTACAGGTTTAGTCCGAGAAACCGTTGAAAACCGTTAGGGCCTTCGACTACTGGGTCTGTTCACCGGGCTAAAGCCGCGTTGCTAATGACATCGCTTCGCGTCGACACGCGATCCGACTTTTTTGTGCAAAGCCGCCCCGAAGGACCCACGCCCAGGGCGGTAGCACGACCGTAAGGGAGGGCTTGGAGTCCAAAAGGGACTGGACCGAAAAACCGCTCCATTGGGTACGCTTCAGACAGCGCCTTCACGCGATCTCGACCTTGTCGCCGTAACCCGGCACCGTTACTTCCCAACCAAACCGTTGGCGAATATGCTCGCCCATCGCCTCCGCTGCTTGCGGTTCCCCATGTGTAATGAAAGTTCGGCGCGGGGCGGTTTGCATTCCTTCCAGCCAGCGTAAGATTTCCTGCCAATCCGCGTGGGCTGAAAAGCTGCTAATTCGTTCAATACGGCAATTCACCGGCACCCATTGACCGAGTATCTTTACTTCCTTCTCGCCATTCAAGATCCGACGGCCGCGCGTCCCCGCCGCCTGATATCCGACGAAGACCAGCGTGGCATTTGGATCGGGCAACATCCTCAACGCATGATGCAACACTCGTCCGCCGGTCATCATCCCGGAGGCGCTGACAATCACCCGCGCACCTTGCGCCGCATTGAGTTGTTTCGACTCCTCCTTCGACGAAGACGTCTTCATTGAATGCGTCCTGAGTGGATGCTCGTTTCTCCGCAGCACGCTCGCATAATCTTCGTCCTGCTCTTCAGTGCGGTTTGCGTATGCCCTCGTCGCAGCAGCGGCCATGGGCGAATCAACATAGACCGGCAGCACGGGTATAGCCTTCTCGTTTTCCAACTCACGGATGAGGTAAATAATCTCCTGCGTGCGGCCGACGGCGAAAGCTGGAATAAGCACTGGGCTGCTGCGTTCTGCAGCTTCATTGATTACTCGCTTAAGAGCTTCTTTCGGATTCTCCGGATCGTGAAGGCGATCGCCGTAGGTTGATTCAACCAGCAAGTAGTCGCAATGGGCCGGCGACTCAGGATCGCGCAATATGGGGGTGTTGTAGTGCCCAAGGTCTCCCGAGAAAAGTAATCGCCGGCCGGAGCGGTCACTTCCCGCACCTTCAACCTCAACCAGGATTAGACTCGAGCCAAGGATGTGACCTGAAACTTGAAATGTAGCAGTCACGCCCGTCGCCACGGCAACCGGCTCTCCGCTGTTGGCTACTGGCCGCAACAAATCCAGCGTGGCGAAAGCGTCCTTCTCGGTGTAAAGAGGTAATGCCGGTTTGTGCTTGGTGACCTGGTGCCGGTTGCGATAGTCGGCCTCTTCCTCCTGCAATCGGCCTGCATCAGGCAGCAGTATCTTCAACAGATCGGCGGTCCCGCGAGAGCAATAGACCTGGCCACGGAAACCTTGCCTGACCAGACGCGGCAGATATCCAGTGTGATCGATGTGCGCGTGTGTGAGCAAGACCGCATCGATTGAGCGAGGATCGAAGGGAGGCTCCTGCCAGTTTCGTTCGCGAAGTTCCTTCAGTCCCTGAAACATTCCGCAATCGATGAGGACGCGGGCGCGCCCCGTTTCAATCAGGAATTTTGAGCCGGTTACCGAACCGACGCCGCCCCAAAAAGAAAGTGTGGCCAACTAAGTCTCCAGTGGCTTCAAACGACCGCGTCGTTTGGCCCAAGTTCGTGGATTGGTTCTGGATTGATCTTTCGGTAACCGAAGAAAAGAACTAGCGCAGGTATCAGGAGCACGAGGTTACGCAACGCCGTTGTGACCCCAAGTTGGCTGCTGATGACCCCACCGAAGCAACCACACTCCAGTCCTTCGGGATAACCCAGACCATATCGGTAGTAGAGAGCGAAGGCGGAGAAACCAACCAACAGGGCGGATGCGAGTAACGCACCCAAGCGCACAGTCTTCGGCAGCAATATTAGAAGCGCGGCCAGGATTTCGATTCCAATGACCCCAATCGTTACCGGCCACGTCCAGCGGGTTTGCGTGTGTCCGGTTGCGCTTATGAGTTCACCGACATTTGCCGCAAACGATTTAAGGGTAACGAGCTTCGCAACGGCGGCGAAGAGAAAAAGTGCCGCCAGTCCAAAGCGACTAAGCTGCACCAATAGCGCGAGCATTCTCCGGGTGTTCATTATGGGAAATGGTAGCTGAGTTCGCGCGCATCGATGCGAGCATTATTTCCAATACACCTAGGCGAACTTTTGAGTGCCTTCGTGTCATTTGTGGATCAGTAGTTTTGCTAACTTCAGAAAACGATCCACGAAACGACACGAATAACCACGAACTAATCCATCCGAGTTATGCGGCCGCCGCCACAACCTTATCCGCGGCGTCCTTCATTCCGTTGGCTACGATGAAATTCATCCCCGATTCGCGAATGACCCTTTGGCCCTCCTCCACGTTGGTTCCTTCAAGACGCACCACCACGGGAACCTGAATACCGAGATTCTTAGCTGCTTCCACCACTCCGCGAGCCACCATGTCGCAACGAACGATGCCCCCGAAGATGTTTATCAAAACTGCCTTGACGTTTTCGTCGGCCAGCAGGATCCGAAACGCTGCTTCCACTCTCTCCTGGGAAGCGCCGCCGCCCACGTCAAGAAAGTTTGCCGGTTCGCCGCCGGCAAGCTTGATGATATCCATCGTGGCCATCGCGAGCCCCGCACCATTTACCATACACGCGATATTGCCGTCGAGCTTGATGTAGTTGAGATCAAAGTTCGACGCCTCAATCTCGAGCGGTTCCTCCTCGTTCAAATCGCGCAGATCCAGAAACTCCTTGTGACGAAACATTGCGTTGTCGTCAAAGTTGACCTTCGCATCCAATGCAATAAGCCGCTCGTCTTTAGTTAACAGAAACGGATTGATCTCCATCAACGAAGCATCCATCTGCTCATAGGCCGCGTATAGCGACTGCATAAACTTCACGGCCTGACCAATCAGGCTGGCGGGAATTCCCAGGGCAAACGCCAGCTTGCGTGCTTGAAAAGAACGGAAGCCGACTGCCGGGTCGATCGTCTCCTTAAAGATCTGTTCAGGCGTGTGGGCCGCAACTTCTTCGATGTCCATTCCGCCGGCGGCTGACGCCATGAATACCGATCGACCTGAGGCACGGTCGAGCACTATGCCAAGGTAGAACTCCTTATCAATCGGCAATCCTTCTTCAATCAACAAGACGCGCACAGTGCGTCCTTCCGGTCCTGTCTGATGGGTGATCAGGTTCATGCCCAGGATTTCGCCGGCCAGTTTTTGGGCCTCTTCCGGACTCTTTGCCAGCTTCACGCCCCCGCCTTTGCCGCGGCCGCCAGCATGAATCTGGGCTTTGACGACTACGACTGGCGTACCCAGCTCTTTGGCAGCGTTAAAAGCCTCTTCGACTGACCGAGCTACGACGCCTCGCGGCACCGGCACGCCAAACTTGGCGAGCAATTCTTTACCCTGGTACTCATGAATTTTCATTGTTGCCCTTAGCGGATCGAAGTATCAATCCGTGAAAATAATTAGTTAGTTGGAGCGGATGGAGTTTAGCGGTTCAAAAGAGATGACCGCAAGCAGCTATCGCTCCTGACCTGCGGAAAGGCTTATAGTCTGGCGGG
>DATKIS010000298.1:0-2638 GCA_035543975.1 Pyrinomonadaceae bacterium | reverse complement strand
CTCGGGAGATGCGGAGGGGAGAGCAACCCTGCGGTAGCCTGGTAAGTTAAGTCGTGCCCCGCAATATCGTCGGCGGGTGCTTTGAAACCAATGATCGCGACCTGACAAAGACGAGGGTGCCTCTCCTGGACTTCCGCCTGAGTAAGCGACAGGCGGGCGAGCGCGGCGGAACGCATGGAGGTAATGAGTAAGTCGCTGTCCCGCAAAAGCGGCTCAAGCGCCGCGCGGCCGTCTTTATCTTTGAGGTCAAGCGTTACTATCTGCTGCCCTGCGGCCATGGCTTGATACCAGGGGTGACTAATGCGCGCGAGTGGATCCCCGGCGGGCGGCTCCACTTTGACGATCTCAGCCCCTAAGCCACGCAGGCGCGCCGCCGCTGCCGGACCCGGTACATTCACGGCCAAACTGACGACCTTGATGCCGTGCAGAAGATTGTGCTCGTTGTTCATGTGAATCAGACTTGAAGCGGCCTGCCTATCAAACAGAATGATTTCAGTTATTTTAGTTGCACTTTAATCCGAAGCGGAGGGAACCGATATTGACAAGGTACCGCGAAGACCCAGGTCAAATAGTGAACTACTGTAATCTGGCGCGTAGGTGATTAGTGGTGAGTCGAAATATCGAACGCTTTGGCTTGCGCGTCCTCGCACGGTGGCAGCGTTGGACCTGCCCTTTAGGCAAGGCATGGGAATGCCAAAGATAAAGTAACCACTGAAATCCGAACCAATTTCCTTAACATGGTTTCCATCTCAACTCATTAGTAATTGTCAGCAATAGTTACTGTAGAAGTCTGACTGCCTTCGAGACACGCTCGCCGATGGTTCCCTGGTCATGCTGCCTCGTGTAAACAAACTCCTCATGAAGAAACTCCAATCCACTCGGCAATCTTTTGAAGACACGGTAAATGTGTCTGGTCTGTCCCTCCCATTCGATTTCGACGCGCCTCTTCTCCACGCCACCCCCGTCAAGACGAATCGTCATCATTCCCTCGATTCGCTTACCGGACCGGTTAAAGGTGCCCTCAAACTCAAATAACCTTCCCGCCGCCTGCGCCCAATAACCGCTTTGGTAGACCTTGCCGCTCTTAGGATCGAAACTCGTGAGATGCATCCCTGCCGCGACGGAGTTGGGGTTACCCTGGACGCTAACGTAGGCCCACTCTTGTAAAAACCTTCCCCGCAGAATCCGCTCGAAGCGGCGAATCTGGCGATCCTCCCAAACCGGGGGCTGGGCCGGATCTCTCCACTCACGGATTTTGCACTCCCACTCACCTAGCAACGGATCGAAGAACTCGCTAAAAACTGCTCGGGGGTTCGGTGGTTGCTGCGACTGACAAACCGCCGTGCTGTTGAAGGTGAAAGAAGCCAGGAGCAGAAGCCCCAGCACAGTATGCAGCCGGCAATCATACGACTGACTCTTCATCGAGGTTTCCCGCAAACTAATGGTCCGCTTCATGACGCTCATCACCTCCTAGTCTTTCCAGTATTACTCAAGTAGTGCGAAGCTATTCCTCGATTGCGCCCTGCCTGTTTCTCAAGTGCCGACGAAAGGTGTAACGCCGCGCGCTTCTTCGGGTAGTTCTGAAATTCCCAGATACGCAGGCAAATTCTGCCCAGCCATAACCCAGTTTTCCTTTGGCTTCATGGACTGCTGCTAGGTATTGACAGCCATTTAGAGATACAGAGCGCGTGGTATTGTGGCGTTCTGGTCCTCGACAGAAATAGGCCCGCACCTTAAACCCCTTCGACAACAACCATGCGAGTATTCGTAGCTGCCTGGCGCAAAGCTTTCGCATCGGTGTATTCGCTGGAGCTCCACCAGCTCCTGGCTTGCTCAACGGTAGGAAACTGCACGACTACCAGTCGCTTTGGCTGCCAGTCGCCTTCCAGCGTTTCAAGGGCACCGCTGCGAACCAGATAGCGGCCGCCATAGGCAGCGATAAGAGGCGGGACCATTTGCCGGTAGACATCAAACTTCTCCGCATCTAATACCTCAACCTCAACGACGAGATAAGCGGGCATAACGATCTCCCTGTCTTGACTGTCCTCACGACGGCGACGGGTCCAGTATCGACACAGCTTGGGACGCGAGTCTTTGGGTCTCGCTCAAAACTTCTTAGTAATTCTTAAGTTTGTAAAATGATAGGCCGGTCGAAAAAGCGAGGCTAAACAGAAGGATTCCGTAAGGAGAATCCCCTGAAGGCAGGTGAAGTGTATGAGCCATTGCCCGCTAAAAAGCATTGAAAGTTAGCGAGTATTGGAGCGTCGCGCGGTACTGTCCACCAGCCCAGATCGGCGCACACTCGAGTGTTAGTTCAACGCGTACAAGTACCCATCACTGCTGCCGAAGTAGACTTCGCTGCGGTCGACGACTGGCGAAGAAACGATCGCGCCGACGCTGACACTCCGATACCACCTCAGATACATATCCTGAAAATCATAAAAGACCGGGCCAAAGCTCCCAGTCTTCCTTGTTCCATCCAGGTTCAATACTTTCATTGGATCGTTTCTGGAACTCTCAGTCTGGAATTCCCACGCGACCTTTCCCGATTTAATATCGATGGCATAAAGCCTGCCGTTGATAGCTCCGATATAAATGAGATCCCCGGCGAGAGCCGGAGAAGAAAACATTCCCAACG
>DATKIS010000297.1:0-3961 GCA_035543975.1 Pyrinomonadaceae bacterium | reverse complement strand
CGAGTCCCCTGGCGCCGAGAAATCCCATCCGCCTGGCTACCAGAGTTCGCAGCGGATCGGATTGCGGCACAGTGTGAGTTTGCAGTCCGTGCTCCATCTGCAGCCGATGCTCGAGGCTCCGCAGGAAAACATAAGCGTCAGATAGCTCGGAGCGCTCCTGCTCGGAGATAAGCTTGCGGTCAGCGAGTCGCCCCAAACTCATTAAAGTGTGAGAAACCCGGAGCCATTCGTCTCGGCCTCCGTAGGCCAGTTGCAGCGCCTGGGCGATAAACTCGATCTCGCGAATGCCGCCTCGTTGAAGCTTGACGTTAAAGCCGTCGCTGTTTCGCGCGATATGCCGGTCGATCTTTAGTTTGGCAGTCCTGACACTAGCCAGCGCCTCTTTGATTGAAACATCAGGCCGGTAAATATACTGCTCAGTGGCCTCGGCAAATCGTGAAAAGAGTTGGCTGGAACCCGCGGCAGCCCGGCTGCGAATCAAGGCCTGACGTTCCCACGCCTGGGCCGATGTGCGGTAATACTTGAGGGCTTCATCGAGCGAACAGGCCAGAGCGCCATCACGCCCGTGCGGGCGCAGACGCAAATCTACGCGATAGGCGGCCCCTTCTCCTGTCGGCTGGCCCACCAGCTTGCTAACCATTTCTGAAACCTTAATGAAGTATTCGCGATTGCTCAGCTTGCCTCTCTCCACTGAACCGGCGGTTGTGCCATCGTCCGAATAGATAAACAGCAGGTCGATGTCTGAGGCGTAATTGAGTTCACGAGAACCCAGTTTGCCGAGAGCAACGATACAAAAGTCGGCAGTGGCGATGCGGCCTCGTTCATCGTTCCGCAAAGGCGAGCCGTATTTGTTCTCGAGGTCCTGTAGGGAGAGGCTGAGTGCGTAGTCAAGGATGGCATCTGCAAGGTTGGACAGTTCTTCCGTGGTCTCGACCAACGTGTGGGCTCGCCGCACGTCGTGTAAGTAGATACGCAGAAGCTCGCGCCGGCGGAAGCGCGCGAACAAAACCTGGGGAGCCAGGGAGGAGTTAGTCAGTGCCAACCGGGCGAGAGATTCCTTTAATTGTTCGCGAGTCCTGACGCGAGTGTCCGCACGCTCGCGCTTAAGCCAGGAGATGTATTCGCGGTTTTGCTCCAGCGTCGTAGCCAGGAGAGGGCTCCAGGCAGCGAGAGCCAATGCGTCTGAGAGTAGGGCAGGATCGCCAATCAGTTGTTGATAACTGCGCGGCTGTTCGTTAGCGAGGCGCTCCAGGAAAAGTCGGGCTCCCTTTTCATCCGGCAGATCCCGAATTAGCGGTTCGACTTTCGCGTCGAGATTTTGCACGCGAACATATTACGCGGAGGGTGTGTATGTTATCCAATGGCTCGAGTCCAGGGTCCAAAGTCCAGGCTTCTCCTATCTCTAGCGAACTCCCAAGTACAACGCCCAAAATCCGCCGCCGCTTTGCTTCGACATTGGACTTTGGACGTTGGACGTTGGACGGCTTCTAAATATCGAAATACATACTGAACTCCAAGGGATGCGGTCGCATACGCAGCGGCGTGATCTCCTTGTCGCGCTTGTAGGTAATCCAACGCTCGATTAACTGAGGGCTGAAGACATCGCCCTTTAGCAGGAAGTCGTGGTCAGCTTCCAAAGCGTTTAATGATTCATCGAGCGAACCCGGCAGAGTCGGAACATCCTTTAATTCCTCAGGGGACAGATCGTAGATGTCCTTCTCCAGTGGCTCACCCGGGTCAATGCGGTTCTGAATCCCGTCGAGACCAGCCAACAACATCGCCGAGAAAGCTAAATAGGCGTTGCAGGAAGGGTCTGGCGGACGAAACTCGAGCCGCTTCAACTTCGGATTGGTCGAGAACATCGGGATGCGAATAGCGGCCGAACGATTCCGGGCCGAATAAGCAAGGTTTACCGGCGCCTCAAATCCGGGTACCAGTCGCTTGTAGCTGTTGGTCGTGGGCGCTGCAAAGGCCACCACAGCTGCCGCGTGTTTCAACAGCCCGCCGATGTAATACCGCGCCATCTCTGACAATCCGGCATAGCCATCACCGGCGAAGAGCGGCTTGTCGCCTTTCCATAACGACTGGTGACAATGCATTCCGGAGCCGTTGTCCCCGAAGAGCGGCTTTGGCATAAACGTGGCTGCCTTGCCATATTGATATGCAGTATTGCGCACCACATACTTGAAGATCTGCAGGTTGTCAGCGGTGCCGAGAAGGGTCGCGTAACGAAAGTCGATCTCGCATTGCCCGGCGGTGGCAACTTCGTGATGATGACATTCAACCGTCACCCCGCAATTGGCCAGCGTCAACGAAATCTCGGAGCGCAGATCGTTGAGCGTGTCAGTGGGGGGAACCGGGACATAACCTTCCTTTGGACGGATGTGGTAACCCAGGTTGGAACCTTGAAACTCATTGGCGTCGCGACCGCTGTTCCAATGTCCTTCGTCAGAATCAACGGTATAGCCAGCGGAGTTTTGGTCGTTATGAAACTTAGCTGAGTCGAAAACAAAAAACTCTGCTTCGGGCCCAAAGTTCACGATGTCAGCGAGTCCGGTGAATCTCAGATAGCTTTCGGCCCTCATCGCCACCGACCTGGGATCAAAGGCGTAGCCTTCCTTGGTGATTGGGTCAACGGCATTTCCCACCAGACACAGGGTAGGATGGTCGGCAAAAGGATCCATCCAATACCTGGAGGCATCCGGAACCAGCAGCATGTCTGATTCGTGAATAGCTGCCCAACCCCGAATCGAGGAGGCGTCAAAACCAAAACCATCTTCGAAGTTGGATTCGCCAAGTTCACCGATTGGGAAAGTTAGGTGTTGCCAGGAACCCGGCAAATCTGTAAACCGAACAGAAACGAATTTTGCCCCCTTGTCAGAGGCATATTTCAAGACAGTCTTTGCATTCATGAGTTCTCCTGCGGGAAAAAGGGAGTGTTAGGGGTGCTCTTCGCCCCGGGGTCGTCGTTGGGGCGAAGTATTTTGGAAGTTGGAGCTTGCTAAGAAAAGAGGCGAGCCTCATAGAGCGACCGCGCTAAAAAACTGTGCATTATAGTTTCGCTCCCAACTATGTCAAGGCTTTTGCCGTCACTTAGTTGGATAGAAAGGCCTTTTGACCAGTTAACTTCTTCTCTCGTCATGGTTTAAGAGAGCGTGAAAAGCGCGTGTGAACAAAAAAGTTATAGACCGTCCCCGGCTTTTCTGTTACATTGCGCCACTAAGCGTCCCATCCAAGATATTCTCCGCTAACCGAACTCGGGATGTGTATAACTACGCTTTGGCTTCTGGAATCAAGAACATATAGGTATTTCCGCAGTAGTCAGGAGACCGCGCATTGACCACGGTAATTGAGCAAACGCTCGAAACCTATGGAATCGAAAACTGGGGGGCTGGGTACTTTGACGTAAATCGCAAGGGGAACCTAATCGTCCGTCCCACCGAAGGCGACTCACGCTCAGCAGACTTGAAAGAGATTATTGACGACCTGGCCCGGCGTGGAATTGGCGCACCGGTGCTGCTGCGGTTTCCTCAACTAGTGGCCGCGCAGGTCAGAAAACTCCAGCGCGCCTTTAGTAGGTCAATCAGAGAGTTTGAATACCAGGGCGCCCATATGTGCGTCTATCCGATGAAGGTCAACCAGCAACGCGCGCTGGTTGAGGAGTATTTGCGAGAAGGATCGCGCTACGACTTTGGGCTGGAAGCGGGCTCGAAGGCGGAACTCTATGCGGCGATGGCCTTGGAACAAACTCCCGACAGCCTACTGGTGCTCAATGGTTTCAAGGACGAGGAATTCATCGAGTTGGCATTTGCCAGCGCGCGCTGCGGCAAAAAAGTAGTGATCGTCATCGAGAAGCTCAATGAACTGGATCACGTGCTGAATATCGTCGAGCGCCAGGAAAGCGGGAATCTGCCGATTCTGGGAATGCGGGTCAAGCTTTACTCAAAAGGCTCGGGCCGCT
>DATKIS010000296.1:0-5032 GCA_035543975.1 Pyrinomonadaceae bacterium | reverse complement strand
CGATCAGGCAGCGCGGACGTGAGTTGTATCATGCCAGCAAGCGAGAGAGCTGGCTGGAGCAGCTACCCAACCCGGGGACAGCGGACTCGCGCCGAACTGTACTTCCAGCAGTTGGATAAGCTGAATGAAGGTGATCAAACGAGCGGCGCAGAAAGCCATGGTGGCGGAGAGCAAGAGGCATCCGGCGTATGGATTGTTGAGCGCGGTCGCGGAACTGGAGCCAGTGCGGATTGCACAGATCATTCCGACGGTGGAAACGCCCTGGCGCTTCCGGAGCAAGCGGCCATTCTGGACTACGCGGACTTGGCGGTGGTGACACAAGCGTTGGGCGTCTTCTTGTTAACAAAAATGGATGTCCAATCGTCCTACAAGATACTATGAAACGAATTTCGATATTAGCTATTGGTTTGATATGGGTCTTAAACGTTGTCAATCCAAATTGTATTTTCTCGCAGAAGTTATCAGCCGTTCCCGTTGACCTTGAAATTCCTGTTGCTCCAACACCTGTTAAGGCTGATGGCAAAACGCATCTTTTTTACGAATTACATGTGACCAATTTTCGCGCCAGGAATCTCGAGCTCACTCGCCTAGAAGTTTTCAAAGATGAAGCTGATTCACTTCCACTAGCTAGCTACAAAGACGCGGAACTTACCAGCCGCATGGGGCGACCCGGCGCACCTTTGGATTTGCCCAACAAGCGAGTTATCGGCGGCGGAATGCGAGCCGTAGTTTTCCTGGAAATCACATTTGATTCCAACGCCGAAGTGCCGCTTGCTTTGCATCATCGCCTTTTCTTTAAGTCGGAAGCTACTAATGACGAACAAAGTTCTGTTGACGGTGCGCGTGTCGTTGTTCAGCGAAAACCGCCGCTCGTCGTCGGTTCGCCTTTGCGCGGCGAAGGCTGGCTGGCGTTAAGCGCATTGTCGAATACCAACAGTCATCGTCGCACTTTAGTAGTTGTCAACGGCAAAGCGCGTATCGCTCAACGCTTCGCCACGGATTGGACGCGAATCGGAGCTGACGGATTAGCCTTTCGCGGCGACCCGTCAAAAAATACAAATTGGTCTGCCTATGGCGCGGAAGTTCTCGCCATTGCAGGCGCAACCGTTGTTGATGTCAAAGACGGGATACCTGAGAATGACCCGACCACCGATAAAAAAGCGCTTCCCATTACGCTTGAAACCGTCGCCGGTAATTACATCATTCTTGATTTAGGCAGCAGATGCTTTGCCTTCTACGCGCATTTGCAGCCGAGAAGTATGCGCGTCAAAGTCGGCGACAAGGTGCGTCGCAGTCAGGTTCTGGCATTATTGGGTAATTCAGGCCAATCCGATGCGCCACACTTGCATTTTCATATCACGGACGGTAACTCACCGCTTGGAGCGGAAGGCTTGCCTTATGTTATATCGTCATTCGATATGCTAGGAATTTTGCCGTCGAAGAAACTACTTATTGAAGGAGGCTGGAAGCCGCAACCGACTTCGACAATAGACAAACGGCGAATGGAGTTGCCGGTCGAAAATGCGGTTGTCCGTTTCCCCTAAACGCGCCGCCGAACTGATATATGAAAGGGCGCCCCTGAGGTGGTAGCTTGGAGTTGTTCCGACCCTAAGTTTCCCACAGATAAGGAGAGCCCTATGCGAAAGTACTATGTTGGATTAGATGTTCATAAGTTAAGCATCGTTATTGCGGTGCTGGATGCGCACGGCAAACTGGTAAGTCGCGCGGTAATCCAGACGTCGACGGCGGTGCGAGATTTCTTCCGGAACCTGCGGGGAGAGATACACCTCACTTTCGAGGAAGGCAACCACGCGGCCTGGCTCTACGACATCGTCGAACCACTGGTCAGGCGAGTAGTGGCCTGTAACCCAAAGCACAACCGGATAGAGGGGAGCCGCAACGATCGGGTGGACGCGGTGAAGTTGGCCGAACTGCTGCGACTCAATGCGCTCAAGCCGGTCTACCATGGTGAGCATGGGACGCAGACGCTGAAGCACCTGATGCGCAGTTATGAATGTCTGGTTAAGGACATTACTCGGGTGAAGAACCGGCTCAAAGCGATCTACAACAGCCAGGCGATCAGGCAGCGCGGACGTGAGTTGTATCATGCCAGCAAGCGAGAGAGCTGGCTGGAGCAGCTACCCAACCCGGGGACAGCGGACTCGCGCCGAACTGTACTTCCAGCAGTTGGATGAGCTGAAGGTGATCAAACGAGCGGCGCAGAAAGCTATGGTGGCGGAGAGCAAGAGGCATCCGGCGTATGGATTGTTGAGCACGGTCGCGGAACTGGGGCCAGTGCGGATTGCACAGATCATTCCGACGGTGGAAACGCCCTGGCGCTTCCGGAGCAAGGGGCCATTCTGGAACTACGCGGGCTTGCCGGTGGTGACCAGAAGCACAGCCGATCATGAGTTTGAGATAAAACAATGGTCGGCACTCCGCAGGAAGAAATCAGGCCGCAGTGATTGAGGAAAAAAATCTCCAAGAGTTGCTGACGTGAGGATGAAAGAAAAGAACCCTGGCGGCGTGAGTTTAAGGGCTTACGGTTAGGTTGTGGGCTGGCGTCAAAGCAAGGACCGGCCAGCAAGTAGGATTGTTTTTTCTCTTGACGCCCTTTCATAAAACAAAGCCTTGCAGTTGACGGCGCGATAGCATGTTTCCCAAGTAGCCTTTTGCTATCGCCTTGAATGCTAATCGCCCTCGCTTTTGACGTTAATCTTCGGGCAGGAAGCGAATCCAGACGCGTTCGGCCTCACTTGCGCAGGCGAAAGGCCGAGGAGCAGTCATATTTAGCGAGGGCACGAGCATGGAGGTTCAGTTCCGCCGTGATGGCATGCGTCGGTATTCGGTCTCGGTCCACCGGACGGGACAGCCGGCGATCGCGCGCCGCAGCTGAGAGGCCAGCCTTGGGTGCCCTGGGGGCATTACAGTAGACTCAAGTCATGCAGGTGACCACGCGTTCGGTGCTTCTTTGGGTGCTCCTCGGGGCCATCTTCTCCGCGCCTGTCGTGGTCGGTGCGTTCGAGGTTTTTCCCTACGCCCCAGTCGCGGTCACGTTCTTCGTTTTTGCATCTTACGCTTTGGGCCCTGCCCGCAACCTACTCCCGCAACGGGTGGCTCTCGTCCTACTCTCGGTCTGTTTCGGCGTGACGCTCTCCGACATGGTTGCACGCCCGCTGCTCTTCTACCTGTTCGAAGTCAGACCTGCGGAACGCTACATATATCCCTGGCCGCCACTACCGCAACTACATCGGTACGTCACCGGAATAAATTACGAGGGAGTGACGTACGGCGACCTTGCAGCCGTGTCAGGGCGGAGGGACTGGCGTGAGGAGCGGCGGGTAAGGTTCGTGACCGACGAGTACGGCTTCAGGAATGAGCCGGGGGGCCTCGGCGTCGATCCGCGTCCGGTTGACGTGATCGTACTCGGCGACTCGTTCGGCGTGGCTGCCGGGACGAGTCAGGAGGAAACTTTGAGTAGCCTGCTCGCGCGCGATTACGGCCTGACCGTCTATAACCTTTCAATCTCCAGAGAGAATCCTCAGCAGGAGTATGCCAATCTCCTGCTTGAAGGCAAAAGGCTAAAGGCGCGCCAAGGGGCTTGCGTCCTGTGGCTCATTTTCTCCGGCAACGACCTTGACGAGCCATATTTTCCGGAACTCGAAAACCCTCAGCCAGAATGGCCGGGACCATTAAGGCGGCTCATTAGCGGTTTCAGTGCTTTCAGGTCTCGCTCGCCCGTTCACCGACTCTTGTCTCGCCGTGGGCCGGAGTTAGTTATCGAAAGAGCGCTCGTTGATGGCCGGCGGGTACTTTTCTTCGCGCCCTATGCGCAGCTCCGTGGCCGGACCGCGGAAGACGTTCTGCGGCACCCTAACTTCGAGCGACTGAAGGCGACGCTCGGGGCTATGGAGAGGCTGACTTCGGAGAGGGGGCTCGGCGTGTCGGTAGCACTCGTGCCGAGCAAGGAAGAGGTTTACTCTTGGATACTCGACGGTGCGCCGCCGTGGTCCGCTGACGGGGAGCCGTCGGGCTTCTCTGCTGTGCTACGCGAGTTGTGTGAGCAGCACGGGTTTCGTTTCCTGGACTTAAAGCCACCATTGGTGGAAGCATCGAGGTTGGATTATGAGAAGACGGGCTCGCTGCTCTGGTGGCGCGACGACACGCACTGGAACGGTAACGGGCAGCGCGTCGCCGCCGCCGCCGTTTATAGTAACCACTTGTGCGAAATCCAGACTCGCTAATTGATAGATGAGGAGGCAGGCTACCGACGGCAGCACCTATCAACGCCATGCAGCCGACCGGAAACAGCATCGCCATCATGCGCTGGACTTGCCGCTCATTAGTTGTGTGGGCGGCGGCTAATCGCGGGCGTTGGATTGCACCGCTAAACCTGGAGGACGACGCTTATATCGGATGCTGATCGCGCGCGGCAGCAAAGCCGTCGTTAGGTTCGTAAATACAATTAGCCGTTTTCTCGATGGAGAAAATTTAATGTTGAAGCAGATTTGTCTTGTTGCATTTATTTTTGTTTGTGGAGGAGTATCAACGCAAGCGCAGACTGCCGCCGTAAAAAAACAAATCCTTAACAGAATCATTCAGTTTGGCGAGATAACACGAGAAGAAATTAAAGAGCGCGGCGGAGTCAGTAGTATTTTAAATATTCAAAGCGTTGACTTAGATCGTGACGGAAAAGCAGAGTATATTGTTGTCTGTGATTGCTCGCTTGGCGGGACGCCTTTTGTTTTCCGCAAAACGACGGAGGGAGTTAAAGATTTATTTGTCGGCGAGGTTCGCTCAACCGTTACGCTGTCGAAAGGTTACACAAAAGGCTGGCGAAATCTTGAATATGAGGCGGGAAATTCGCCCGGTTATCAATCTCAGCCCTTACGCTTTAACGGAAGCCGATACAAAAAGTAGTTACCGGCGACACCCAATTTCTTTTTTGTTTGCAACTCATGACGCCCCGATGGCGCAGGCTTCTCATCATTCTTCATTCTTCCTGGAGATTAGGTTGGATGCTATTTGGGGA
>DATKIS010000295.1:0-2879 GCA_035543975.1 Pyrinomonadaceae bacterium | reverse complement strand
CGGTGTCGGCGAGCAGATCGTCTTTCGGGTTGGTTCGATCGATGATGCCGGCATTGAACCAGCAACGGCTTCGGCGGATTTCGTTTGCGCAAATTTGACCGCAGACGTAATCATCACGTTGTTGCCATCGCTCGTGGGGGCCGCGTGTGGGCGCCTGGTGATGTCTGGAATTCTTGATTCACAAATCGATTCTATCGTGGAGCAACTGCAGGAGATGGGGAACGCCGGAAACCTGGTGATGCTGCAGGACGGCGAATGGGTGGCGCTGGTCGTGTGATGGTTCTCGGCTGACGCTTTTACTGTCCAACGAAAGTTTGGTGGACTGTCGCCCGGTTTCCCGACAGCTAGGTCTATGACTCGCCGCAGATTCTATGCGCCGCCAAGCGCGATTACTTCAGAGAATGTCAATCTCGGTGCAGACGAAGCGCGTCACCTGCGCGACGTGTTGCGGCTGAAGCCCGGTGCCGAAGTTTATGTTTTCGACGGCGCAGGCAAGGAGTTTCACTGCCGCGTCAGGGAGAGTCGGCGGGATAGTGCCGCGCTCACGGTGATCAGCGAAGCAGAGCCGGCGCGCCCGGAATCGCCGTTGCTTTTGACGCTGGCCGTCGCTCTGCTGAAGGGTGAGAAGTTTGATTTGGTCGTGCAGAAAGCGACCGAGCTAGGCGTGGCCCGCGTTGTACCCGTGATAACCAGGCACGCCGATATCCGCCTGCGAGATGAATCTGAAGCCGTCAAACGAGTCGCGCGCTGGCAACGAATCGCCCTCGAGGCCGCCAAACAGTCAGGACGAGCGGTGGTGCCGCAAATCGACCAACCCGTCACGGTTGGATCGCTAATTCGCGCTGATGCGACGACGGTTGGCAGTCCCGGACTCTTGTTCTCTGAGCGCGCCGGACAGCCCCTGGCGGAGGCCATAAGAGCCATTTCGGGCGGTGTTTCCGCGATCACCGCGCTGGTGGGGTCTGAAGGCGGCTGGGCTGATGAGGAACTCGACGAAGCGCGAGGCAACGGCTGGTTCCTGGTCACCCTGGGAGGGCGCATATTGAGAGCCGAGACTGCTGCAATTACGGTAGCGGCGCTGATTCAACACCGGTTTGGCGATCTTGCCTAGGCCGAGAACTCCTGATCCTCGCCTGGAAACCCATCACGGACCGGCATTTTGGGAAGACAAACCCTGATGACTTGCGTAGAGGATGGGGATGCCGGATAATCCCGGTTGATGATTGTCCTGATTTACATCAAAGCCACACCTGATCTTTCAAGGAGAAAATAAAGAGTGAAAGCGGAATTACAGCAATTAGTCGCTTTACAAAAACTGGATACAAGCATAAGAAAACTGCAAGCGGAATTAGAGGCCACACCTCAAAGGCGCGCTGAGATCGAAGGAGAGTTCGATCAGCGCGCCTTTGAAATTAGGGCACTGGAAAACGCCCGGGATGAGGCCAGACACACGCGCGCCCGACTTGAATTGGAGATTGCCGAACAGCGCATCCGGGTTGAGCGCGCCGAGCGCAACTTGATGTCCTCGAAGAAACAGGACGAGTACACCGCAGCCATACGCGAAGCAGACGCGGCCCGCAAACAAATCTCGACTTTGGAAACGCAGACAATTGAACAGATGGAAGCTGCGGAGAAAGCGGAATCGTCGCTCAACGAACGCGGCGAAGAGATTGCTACGCTCAATTCTGATCGTGAAGCAAGATTGAAAATGTTTGACGACGAGACCAGCGCCCAAACAGAGAAGCTTGCCGCCAACCGGGTCGAACGCGAGCGCCTGGTTTCGGCCCTGCCGAAGTCGATGGGGGCGCAGTATGTCCGCACCGTGGCGCGCATCCGCGATGGAGTAGCAGTAGCTGAGGCCCGCAACGGCGCCTGCATGGCTTGCTTCATGGCCCTCCGGCCGCAGGCCATGGCCCAGGTAAGGAGAGGTGAGGAAATCGTTACTTGCGACAACTGCAATCGCATTCTCTATTACGCGCCTTCCGATCCAACACCCGCCAACGCCGGCTCGGTTCAACCAAAAGTGGCACACACCTAGAACTTGAGCGCGCCGGTTCATCAAAACCAAACAACGAGTTACCCGAAATCCCGCGAAGGCACTTTGTACCTTCGTGGGGTTTGTGGTTCCCTTCCTTACCTGGCCGACGCCACCCACCCGCTCACACTCGGTGTCCTACAATATCAAACGTAAACTTCACTTTCTTGCGCACGCGAATCATCCCGTGAAACGCTGAAGTGGCCTTCACATTGAAGTCGGTGCGGTCGATGCTAAACTCGCCAATCGCTCGCAAGCTGTTCCCGGTAACCGTCACCTTTGCTGGAATCACGATCTGCCGGGTTACGCCGTGTAACGTAAGATATCCGCCAATCTTCAAGGCATATTGGCCATTGGTGATCTGCTTTCCTCTACATCTGTACTCTTAAAAACGATCTCCGGATACTTCTCCGGCTCGAGAACTATCTCACGCAGTTCCCGATTAATAATCTCCTTTTGCGGCTCCGTGAATGCATCGCTGGTTTCAACCATTGATTCCGTCCTCACCGTTAACTGAAGTGAGGCCGGACGGATCTGGCTTGGAGTGATCACGGCTTCGCCAGAAAATTCGCGCGCAGCTACCAGGTGTTCGTGGCCCTTGAACCATAACAAGCCACCCCGCAATGCGTGGGCGATGAATTTGCTTTGGCTGGAATCAAGTCTGAAACGCTGTGGGACAGCGGAAGTCTGCGGGGCAGGGGCAGGTGAATATCCGGGAGCCTGTCGTTTGTCGATGGTTGATAACCTTGGGCCCTTATCAACGAATTCGACGACCCGAGATGACGCAAGTACGCCGACACTCACCGCGCTTATCAAGATAATCAACAAGGTCTTGGCCTGTAGT
>DATKIS010000294.1:0-2797 GCA_035543975.1 Pyrinomonadaceae bacterium | reverse complement strand
GGGAGATTTTAAGTCAGCTGGCGATGCTTATGATCAGGGCGCGAAACTTACAGGCGCGCCTCGATGGATGGAGGCAATGAAGGCCAGAATGGCCACTGAAGGCGGAAGCCGGAACCTCGCCCGCGAGATCTACACGCGCATGTACAACGACCCTGGGGACAGTAAAGTTAAAGAGATGGCACACATGCGACTGTTGCAACTCGATTCAATGGACGAGCGAGAAGCGATTCGCCGATTGCTCATGCTCTACCAGTCAAAGGCGAATCGTTGTCCGGCATCATGGCGCGAGATCGAACCAGTCTTGCGTTCTTTGAACCTACCCTTAGATACTGCGGGGGCACCTTTGGATCCATCAGGGACACCTTATGTGCTGGTCAACGGCAACTGTGACGTCGATCTTGATCCGAAGTCAGAAATACCACATTTGTAGTAATCCCTCCCAGCGCGGAAAAAGGGGTAGACTCTAGCGAAGAACTAGAATCATGACGGCAATCGTTGAAATAACGAACCTAACCAAAGACTACGAAGTCGGCTTCTGGCGCAAAAGGAAAGTACGCGCGCTAGACGGCCTTTCCCTGAACGTGAATCAAGGCGAGATATTTGGATTCCTCGGAGCAAACGGGGCCGGCAAGACTACCACGCTAAAGCTCCTCATGACCTTGATATTTCCAACCGCCGGCTCCGCTCGGATTTTGGGCCACGACATCAGGGACGTCTCGATGCATAGTCGGATTGGATATCTGCCTGAGAATCCCTATTTCTACGACTATCTGACTGCCTTGGAATTCTTGAAGTTCTCTGGCCAAATCTTCGGGTTTTCGAAACCCGAACGAGACCGCAGAGCCAGAGATGTCCTGACGCGAGTGAGACTCAACGAAACTAAATGGAACACGCAGCTCAGAAAATTCTCCAAGGGTATGTTGCAGCGAGTCGGTCTGGCGCAGGCGCTCATAAACGAACCTGAGGTAGTGTTTCTGGACGAGCCGATGAGTGGGCTGGATCCGATTGGACGACGCGAGGTGCGCGATCTGATTTCGGCACTGCGCCAGGAAGGCAAAACGATCTTCATGTGTTCTCACATCTTGTCTGACATAGAAGTCCTTTGCGATCGGGTCGCAATTCTAAGGAATGGGCGACTCGCTCAGGTAGGAACCCTGAATGAACTTAGACAGCACGTCGCGGGTAGCAGTCACGTAGAAGTGATAGTCAGTGGGACGGATGAAGCTACGCTCAAACTACATTTGCCGGAGGCTAACGAGTGTAAGTTAAGTTCGACCGCGGCTGGACTCAGGATCGAGGTTGCCGACGAGCGAGACGTTGACCAGGTAATTAGCGCTTTGAGAAAAGCCGGCGGCAAACTAATTACGGTTCAGCCTCTACAACAATCGCTTGAAGACTTGTTCATCGACCAGCGGTAAACTTCACTTCCCAGCCAGAACTAATTCTTGAACCTAAAGCCAGAAACTTCCATCTTTATATTGGCCCGATCATCCATCTCAGTCATTCCTTCCAGTCTTATTCGTACCGCTATTGAATGGTTAGGTTCCAGCTCAGGCTGTCTGGTTGGAATAATGACGACGGTTTGCTCCCTCACAGGTTTACCCTGATGGTCCACCACGCTGCCTTTGATTTCCAGACCGCTCAATGTCTTCCCGGTGAAGTTACGCACCGTCGTTTGAAGATTCATGATGATGTCACCCAGAGCACGCTTTGCTTCGTCTGCCTCTGGGTTCTCGATGAAAATCTTGGGGGCGTACTCTGCAAATTCCGGCGACCCAGTCCGAATCGCACCCTCCAGCGTGGGTTCAACGGTCGGTCTGCTGCTGGCTCGCATCAGGAGATAGAAGAGTCCTCCAATGGCCAAGGCTGCTATGATCGCCACTACAACTATTACGTTGCGGCGCGAGTCATCCTTCTCAGGAAGTGGTCGTTCGGATGTAGTCATGGTTGATTGCATCGAATTCTAGTGTCCACGAGGCCAAGTTTGCAACGATGAACGCCCCTCGCGCCCGTCGGCTAATGATTAGACCAACCCGGACAGGAAAAGTTTCAACCAATTGCATGAGATGGGAGCTGCGGCCTCAGTGGTCTCAGGCGAGTAAGCTATTTACTGTCTCTTCGAGTTCCGGGTAATCGATCGGCTTAGTGATGTAGGCGTTACAACCGGCAGCCAGGGCATCGCTGTGAAAATCTGCGGTATCATGCGCTGAAACGGCAACTATGGGAACTTTATCGAAGCCGGGCAGGTTACGAATGCGGCGGGTAGCGGTTAAGCCATCGATCAGGGGCAGGCTAAGATCCATCAAAATGATTTCTGGACGTTCCGCGGCAGCGACCCTCACAGCCTCTTCGCCATTGATTGCCTCGACTACCTCATAACCGCTCAACTCAAGCAGCCTTCTCATCATCTGGCGATTGTCTTCCGTGTCCTCCACCAGTAAAACTTTGACCCCATCGTGGCCGCCCATAAGAGACCCCCCCCTGCCCGGTATAGATTCAGTAGCTAGATTCAACGTTGACATGCCTCCGAAGCATTCTATTCGCCTGTATCACTAGAATACGCAGGTCTTTTTTGTTAGTATCACGCACTGAAACACGACAACTAAGATCCTCGTGTCCGGGCTTAATCAGTACACTGCAGCGACTCCGCTTGCCTTTCCCCCAATTGGCCGAAGCAACACGAGAGACGAGACTCCGGAACCCAATGAAGCCATTACTGTCGGAATATCAAGATAAAGAGTCACTGTGGGCACTCGGTCGGGCTTCGGTTCAGATTGTCCATGACCTTAGGAACCAG
>DATKIS010000293.1:0-4538 GCA_035543975.1 Pyrinomonadaceae bacterium | reverse complement strand
TCCAGCAGCATAACCTGCGGCGGAACTTCGTTCTTGGCGGTGGGCGCTTGTGCGACCTGATAAGTAAAATCCTCGTTCCAGTTTTCGGTGGCTGTCGTTATGACAAAGCTGGAATAGTAAGTCCGACCACGCCTGTTCTTAGCCCACACCTCGACTGTGTTGCGTCCAGTAACGAATTGATATCCGGGTTGTAGCTTCAGGTTGACCTTGACGATTTTCCCGCGCAGGCCGGTAACGATTTCAGAGCTGGTGGCCGCCGCCAGGCCGTTCACACTGATTCCAATTGCACTGTAGTCAACATTGTCCGCAACCGGCTTAAGGATGTGGACGATGACCTGGTTTAAGTCCGAAGAGGGGATGGTTATTTCGGTGCGACTGGTGGGAAGAATCTTAAAGTCCGGGAGTTCAAGTTCAAACACCTCCGCGGGACCGGTCACAGATGTAGACAACGAGAGAGACTGAACTATGAGCAAAAGCAAAACCGAACAGAGGACGAGAAATGACCTTCTCGTCCTCCGGGTATTATTCGGACCTGAAACCGAAGAAGAGCGGCTCACGGTTTTCGCGCTTTCCTGGAGTTGGTCGGAGAAAGCGTAACAGACGCCGGCTCGATCTTTGGAATTGATGCCGGTGGTTGCGCGATTGGACTGTTTGAATTCCCTGAATTAGTTTTCAGGATTTCGGCCAGGGCGGGCGCGGTCCACGTTTTCTCGCCAAGCAGTCGCATATAACCGTAAAGCACATCGACATTGGGCGGCAACAGTCCGTCGTTGCTGATACTGGTGGCCCGTTTTTGTTCGTAGGCGGTGATATAGATCTTCAATGCCGCCACCGCCTCGGCATTGCTGGCGCTGTCTTTGGTGTCCATCAACAACAAAGCGCGATGGAGTTGTACCTCGGGAATATCATGCCGGATATCGAGGCTGATTGCCTTGAGTAGCGATTGCTGGGCAAGATCGAGATCTTCTTTGGTCCGGCCTACCTGCTTCATTACCCGGCCGTAGTAGTAAGCAGTGAGTGGATCATCCGATCGCAGCGCGATGGATTGCTGGAGGTTCATCTTCGCCATTTGAAACATGTCAAAATAGAACGCTTCAATTCCATTGTCGCGCTTCAATTCTGACATGATCATATTGAATTCCGGACTCGTGCCCTTAACCTTATTGGCCTTCACGGCCTCCTGATATTGGGCCTGAAGACTACCGGCGATCACTCTCTGGGCATAGTCGGTTCGCTCTTTGATCCGGGAGCGCATCCCCAGGAAGCCCAGCTGGATTCGGTTGTCAACTCGAGACACCTGGGCCATGTTCGCATATAGGCGGGGGACTTCCTGAATATCGAAAGATTTTCCGAGAGTCGCCTTCAGAGCGAAATCGTCGGCTTCATTTTCCTGCGCCAGGTTCCAGTCCAAAGCAATTTTCCTGGAGTAGTAGCTGCCGACAGCTAAGCCCGCTCCTAGTCCGACCAGAGCTCCGATGCCCGCACCGTTGCCGCCGCCGATCGCGCCCCCCACGCCGGCGCCGGCCAAAGTTAGAATTCCTGCCCACATTGCCCGCTTTTTCTCCTGCTTCCGGTTGTATTCGGCTTCGGCAAACGGCATCATCACTTTGATTCGCCAATGATCCTTGTAAACGTGGGCCAGCTCATGCGCCAGCACGTAAGCCAGCTGGGCTTCGTTGTCGAGAAGTGAAATCATACCGGTACTGATTAGGACCGTTCCGGTGGAGAGCGTGTAGGCCTGGGGAATCGGATTGACAGTGATCTTGAACGCGTAGAGTTTCTCGGAATCGTCCGGAACGATCTGTTGACCGAGGCGGTTGACGTATTCCTGAACCCGCGGGTTATCGTAAAGCGAGCGTCGAAGCTTTAGCACTTCCCCCTCGTTTTCGGTCGTCAATAGCTCTTTCGAATGCGAAATATTGATTTGATACGCTTCAGACGCATGCCGGCTCTGAAGGTCTAGATACGCATCTTCGACCTGGTCTTTGAACTCGGGATCGCTGGCGTAGAGGTCTTCAGCAAACTCACTGAGAGTTTGATATTTCTTTGCTTCAGTGGCCCGCACCTTTGCCTCTTTGCTTTTCCGGTCCTCCTCTTTCTTTCTGAGACTCTCTTCCCTTTCCCGGAGTTTCTTTTCTTCCGGCGATTCAGCCAGCGGTTTGTCCTGTGGTTTCTCCTGCGGTTTGTCCTGTGGTTTCTCCTGCGGTTTCTCCTGCGCGGTGGGGGTGGCCGCTTGCTGACCAAGCGCCATCAACTGTGGGGTTGGCAAAATAAGAAGATACGTGAGCAGCAAAGCAACTGCTTGCAATCGCCGATTTTTCATAGTGTGAGTCCTCCGGGGTTTGAGACGACGGCCTGGTATCCAGTCACGAGTGAGAGCCGTCAATTTCGAGTGAAGCTCTTATAGAGAGCTATGATGAGTAGAGGTTCAAGCTCGCCCTTGGTGCGTCCGCTGAAGTTCTGGCTTTTGCCGCCAACTTTGATATGAAAAGTAGACTTTGAAAGTCGGTTGGTCTTGAATTCTTCCACTTCGTTGTATTTAACCTGGAAACCGTGTCTGCCTTCAGTTGGAACAAATTCAACTCCATCCTTTCGCAGGTGTAACCAGCCTCGGCAGTAATCGACCACGTCATCCGTGTTGAACTTTTCATGAGAGTGAGTAACAAAGAAAGTTGCGCCACCTCCGACCTTAAATGCCTCTTCGAACTCCCTTTTCGCTTTTGTGAAATTGAGGTCCTGATACAACATTGCTGTGGCGGTGTAGGTGAGCGCTTCACCGTTTTGGGGGTCCTTCTCCAGGACTTGCTCCAGCCGGGTGATCGCTTCGTTGTACTTCAGCCGATAAAGAAGATCCAGGATGGCCGGATCCGTTGGTGTTTGAACGGCCGCCTTCCCGCCGGCGCTGACGTCGCTCGTGGCCAGCAATCCAATCAATATCGCGACGGGAGCCAAGCGTCGTGAATAGCGGGAGGTACTAAACATCTCTTTTCGGAGCAGTGTCTTCGGAGCAAGCGCCCTGGCACCGCGTGATGCCAGGAGAAACCTGACAACTTCAAATCGCCCCCCAAGCCAGACGGCCACATTGATTTTGTGATCCGGCTACGGCGGGAATTATTGAAGCAAGGCACACAAAACTCAGCCCGGCACAATTTACAAGTAGATTGTCCTGCTGAACTGTTTAATCAACACAATCCGGGTCCTGCAGGCGTTGTCGTCGGCAACACCGGATTTCTGGCCAGTTTCTGGGCTATCCTTAATAAATGTATTTCGGCAGTGATCCATAACAAAGGCCTCCTTGGCGGTCCTCAGCGACAGATGACGGGAGTAGGCATTTCGTCAAGAACTCAGCGTTACTTAACATAGGAGAGCGTCACATTAAACAGGAAGGCGCCGGTGGTTTTTGGAGTTAGAAGGTAGATAGTTTGTGGCCCGGGGTCGTTTCGAGTCAGCTGTCTGGTTCCTTTGCGAGCGGCAGCCTGTTCCTCTTCGATTGTTCGAACTTGACCCGCTCCGCCTTTCATCTCAAATCGCTCGGTCCTTGCGCCCCACATTCCCTCCCACTCCGCCAGTTGCGTGTTTAAAATCCGCAGTGGCTGGTTAGAAGTCGGCAATCTGAGCGGAGACGAGGAGACAATAATCGTGAGCAATTCCCCCGCCTGATTGGGTTCGGGGCTAGCCTCAAATGGGTCCTGATCTTCCGCGGGAATATCGATTAGTCTTCCGGCCTGGAGTCGATTGTCATCGTCGCCGAGTGGAAAGATTAAGTTCGTCTTGCCGTAAGTGCCGTCCTTAAACCAATCCCGATCTATCACGTAGAGGTAACCCGTGAGGGGTGACTCAATGCTGAACCGCAAGAACTCGCCCCGGTGAAATTTCGTATCGGCCTCGACTCGTTCCGCTACCCATTGCAATCTCGGGCGTCCGTTTTCTCTCATCGCTTGACGGATACCAGTGGCAGAGATCCGGGGCCGCAACTTCCAAACAGTTAAGCCCAGTTGCACGAAAGCGCCTGAGCTCGTCCCAGGTGCTATCCCTATTGAGGGTGCCGAGGCGAGCGAATAGACCCTTGAGGACTTGCGATTGCGGGCCGTCCGGGATTTGCCGGACTTAGCGCTCGCCTTTGGCCGGTTTCTGACGAAGTCGTCTGAGACGATAGTCCGCAGCGTGTCCTGTGGCGTGGCGGCGAGGTTTACCGGCTGAGTAGCTGTTATTATTGTCGCCGCGAGGACACCCAAGAAGAGATTGAGTCTCATGAAGCGCTTAGAGGCTAGCCGTGGGAGCGATGAGTACATCGATTGAACCTTCAAGATCCGCAACCTATCTATGTTCGAGTTTTGCCAGCTTGACCAATACGTCACCCACACCGTGAACCCGGGTTAGCTGAGCGGAGTCGTCTTTGGCGCTCGCAGGTTTCGGCTCAGAATACGTGAGTAGAAATTCTCTGACTGTGCGAATCGAATTGGCCGACAATGCCCCTTTTTCACTGCCAAATCCCTCGATTTTGACAGACTCCAGCTGATTAACCGGGGAAGAGGCCC
>DATKIS010000292.1:0-8653 GCA_035543975.1 Pyrinomonadaceae bacterium | reverse complement strand
CTAAGCCTCTAAAGATGCCGAGTCATCCAGAGAAATCTCGCTTAACAGTTCGTACAACGTGCGTGAATCAATTCGCGAGGTCTGGCGGGTGGCGGGAACCGTAAGTACGCGAACACTGGTGAGCTTGTCGCGGCTACGAATAGCTATCTCGTCACCCGCTTTAACGGGATGGGCAGACTTGGCCAAACTGCCATTGATTGTGACGCGGCCAGCTTCACAAATTTTCTGGGCTACTGTGCGGCGACCACAGAGCCGGCTTGCTTTGAGAAAGAGATCGAGACGCATTAGCGCAGTCGGCAGGGGCAGGAGGCAGGTTTTCGCTGATTTCATCCCCGCCGCGCTTGCTCCTGGCGGCCTGCTCCCGGCGTCTATTCCTGGTTAGGGTTTTGGGAAAATCCCGAGCAGTTTACCCTTCTTCTTTTCTTCAGGCTTACGTCCGGACGTTTCACTATTGTCGGCTGTCTTCTCCGGAGGCAGGTTCAACAAGGGCGCTACTGCAGCCCGGTAGTTGTCGGAGATCTTGATGTAGGCATCGTCCCGCAAAGTCTTCAGATAATCTTCACGTTCCTTAGGCGTACGTTCCATCGTAATCGCCTCGCGAACCTGGTTTTCGTTGAAAGTAGCTGCGTCGCTCGCCGGTGTCCGCTCGTCGACGCGGAGGATTTGATAACCATCATTGCTATGGAGCGGCTCGCTCACGCCATTGACCGCAACCGCCTTAACCGCCTTCCCAATGTCTTCGCGCAGGTTGGGGACCTCAAACGTTCCCACTTTTCCCTTGTTCTGCTGTCCGATCCGGACACCGTTCAACTCCCGCTCCGAATTGGCGGCAGCCAGGGCGCCAAAATCTGCACCGGCCCGCAGTTGCCGAACTAATTCGAGCGCTCTGGCTTTTACCTCGGCCTCGTTCTTGCCCGCGGAGCTTAAGAAAATTTCGGAGATCGTCACAGTCTCTGGTTTGCGGAACTTTTCAGGATGAGCCTGGAAATATTTCTTTAGTTCGTCCATGGTCAGGCCAAAGAAGATCTTCCGGTCAACTTCCTGTTGAATCACCTGCTGCTTCATTATTTCGGTGCGGAGCGTTTGACGAGTTGCGACTGGATCAACGCCACTCTCTCGCATTGCGGCTTCCAATTTCTCTATTGTGGGGATGCCCTGTTCTTTTGCTACTTCATACATCCGCCGATTCACTTCGGCTTCGACCTCACTGGCAAAATCCAGTTCCTTTCCCTTTTGGAGGAGGAGTTGCTCGTTAATGAGGGTGGCAATTAGTTCGGCCTGTCGCTTACTTACCTCCTCAGCCGCCTGCTGCTCAGGCATTCCGCCCTGCTTGAGGCTTTCAAGGCGTTCTTTCGATTCCCGCTTCAACCTCGAGAGCGTGATGACCTCGTCGTTGATCTGCGCAATAACTTCATCAACGACCTGGAGTTCACCTTCCTGCGCTACGGCAGACGCCGTCCCAAAGGCCAAAATCGCTACTCCAATAGTGCCCGCTAAGGCGAGCGAAACGAATTTAGATTTCACAAAAACACTCCTAACTGCAATCTCATTGGGGGTTTATTATCTATCGTTAGTTGTTCGCGGTTCGCTGGTATTAAGTTGTCGGGCCTTTGACCGGCGTAGATTTGACCATACGGACATCATTTATCACAAACGAGGACGGTCGAAGCTGCCGGGTCCCGGAACCGACTCCCGGTTACGGTCTAAGCTCATGCAACACGCCGCGTACTGTTTCGAGCACCAGATCCTGCTCACCATCACTAAGTGTCAGGCGCAACACCCCGGTTGGCGAGAAGAGTCTGCCTTCGCGAGTGCTCACGAATGTCGCCAGTTTGTCGGGTGAGATATGCGCTTTTTCGCTAAATTTAATGGCGACTCCATCGGTTGTCTTATCAATCGAGAGAACACCAATCTCTTCTGCCAGCCGGCGCAAAAGCGCATAGCCAAAGAGCTGTTCGACTGAACCCGGAAGTCTGCCATATCGGTCCAGCGTCTCTTCCCGAATGCTGGACAGCGTCTCCTCATCCCGGGCCGACGATACGCGCTTATAGGTTCGTAGTCGCTGCCCCATATCACTGATGTAGTCTTCAGGGATAGCGACATCGACACCCAGGTTGATCGAGACGCTGATCTCGTCTTCCACCACCTCGCCACGCAACTCGGCTACCGTGCGTTCGAGCATCTGGGTGTAAAGGTCAAAGCCCAGCGCATCCATGTGCCCCGATTGTTGGCCGCCAAGGAGATTGCCGGCGCCTCGTAGTTCCAGGTCCAGCGCGGCAATCCGGAAGCCCGCTCCTAAGTCGGAAAATTCTCGAATGGCTGCTAGACGCCGTTTGGCAATTGGTGAAAGCTCCTGCTCACCCGGGATCAGCAGATAAGCATAAGCCCTTCGATTTGAACGGCCCACACGCCCCCGCAACTGATAAAGCTGAGAAAGACCATATTGATCTGCGCGGTTTATGATGATGGTGTTAGCTCGGGGGATGTCTATCCCATTCTCGATAATGGTGGTGGCCACCAGGACATCATACTTATGCTCAATGAAATCGAGCATTACGCGTTCCATGTCTTTTTCATTCATTTGTCCGTGACCGACCACCAAACGGGCCTGCGGCACCAGGCGTTTGACCAGTGCAGCTATGGTTTCTATGGTCTCCACCCGATTGTGAATGAAGAAGACCTGGCCGCCACGACCGAGCTCGAGCTCAATCGCCGACTTGATCACGTTCTCCGAGAATTGGACGACCTGCGTCTGGATGGCGAGGCGATCCCTGGGCGGAGTTTCAATCAATGACATGTCCCGCAGTCCGCTTAACGACATATTAAGGGTGCGCGGGATGGGCGTGGCGGAAAGCGTCAAGACATCAACGCGCTTCTTAAGGTGTTTCAGCTTCTCCTTGTGGGCCACGCCAAAGCGCTGCTCTTCATCTACCACCACTATTCCCAGTTCCTTAAATCTCACGTCTTTCGAGAGCAACCGATGGGTTCCAATAACTACATCCACATCGCCTGACTCCACGCGCTTGGCAATTTCCTTCTGTTCCTTTGAAGAACGAAACCGCGAAAGCAACTCAATCTTTACAGGGAAGGGTGCGAATCGACTACGAAAAGTGTCGTAGTGCTGGTAGGCAAGCACGGTCGTGGGAGTCAATACGGCGGCTTGTTTGCCTTCCATTACGGCTTTGAAGGCCGCACGCATGGCGACTTCGGTCTTGCCATAACCAACATCGCCGCAGAGGAGCCGGTCCATCGGTGTCGGTTCCTGCATATCCCGCTTCACATCTTCGATTGCAGTTTCCTGGTCGGGAGTCAGGACATATTCAAAGCCATCTTCAAACTCACGCTGCCAGGGTGTGTCGGCGGCGAAAGCGAAGCCACCTACCAGCTTGCGTTCAGCGTAGAGCCGCAACAGTTCGTCGGCCATGTCGCGCATGGCCCGCTTCGCCTTGGCCTTGGTCTTCAGCCAGCCGATGCCACCGAGTCGATCGAGGGCAGGTTGCTGTCCTTCTCCGCTCGAGTAACGCTGCACCAGGTCCAAGCGCTCGACTGGCACGTACAGTTTTGCGTCCTCGGCATAGAAGAGCAACATGAACTCTCCGCTGCGCGTGCCAAGATCGAGTGTTTGAAGTCCGCCGAAGCGTGCAATGCCGTGGTCGATGTGAACCACAAAATCGCCGGGTTTTAGATCGCGAAAATCTGAAAGGAAAGCAGCAGTTTTTGATCTTCGTTTCTTGCTGTCTGCCTTCGATCTAGTTTCTGCTGCAGGGGCGCGCCGCTCCAGCGCCTGGGCCCCGGCCTCGTCAAACAAATCCGCCTCGATGTGCGTTAACAGTCGAGCAGCGATGAGTTCAAAACCGCTGCTAAGGCGACCGACTGTAACTATTGTTTGAGGAGCGGAAGCTTGTTCTGAGGATTGGAACGCTTCATTAACCAACGAAAGCCTGGCGACGACCTTATACTCTGCGAGAATCTCCGAGACCCGTTCTGCCACTCCCAGGCTCGGCATGACGAATAATGTTGAGATGCCATTGTCGTGCGAATCGAGCAGATCCTTCGCTAAGTTTGCCAGGCGGCCGTGGTACTTCAGTGCTGACTGTGTCTTCCATTCAATCTCGGGAGCCTGCTCTGCGACGGGAAAGAGGAATAATTGCGTGCGCAAGTTTCGTTGGCGACCTAGTTGGACCTTTGGTGCTTCAGCGTCTAAAGCTATTGCCTGGTCGAGCTCAGCAGCCGCGCGCCCCAGGACCCGGAGCTCGATCCTCGGCACCTGATCAACCTTCCGGCGCAATTCCTCCGGAGCTAGATAAAGCTCATCAGGTCGCAAGGCGATATCGTCTACTGCATCGGTCTCAGCGTAACGCTCGTCAAGCGTCTGGTAGGCCTCTCCAAGATAAGTTTCAACGGATGTTGGTTCGTCAATTACCAGGACCGCGTTCTTCAGATAATCAAATACGCTGCCGTTTGTCTGTTGGACGATCGGCAGGAGCCATTCCCACCCAGCGAAGCTTTCCCCCTCGTCCGCAAACACCGTGCGATCTCGAAGGGCCCGGGCAAAACGGTCATCATTCCAGCGCGCTCGGGCGGCTGTGGCCCAGTCCCTCAGGTCCTGATTTCGGACGGTCACTTCGCGCATCGGAACAAGATCCACTGCGCCGCACTGACTAGTGGACAACTGAGTCTCGGCGTCGAATTCGCGGATCGAGTCGACCTCATCGCCAAAAAACTCGATCCGGACCGGACGTTGCTGACCCGGCGACCACACGTCGAGAATGCCACCGCGCATTGAGAATTCTCCGACTGCCCCAACCGGATCCTCGCGCACATATCCGGCGGCGACCAGTCGTTCGACCAAGTCTTCCGGAGACTGGTTGTCGCCTCGTCGGAGTAGAGCACCAGCGCGCGTGATTTCTTCAGGCGACACAGTTCTGCGCGCCAAAGCGCGGGCCGTTAGCAGAACAAAATCCTGCGGCTCGCGAGCCAAACGCCACAAAGTCAAAGCACGGCGTTCGAGGGTGTCGGGGTGTGGCGAGGAGCCGGCGTAGGGATCGCTCTCGGATGCGGGGAGGACCAGCACTTCGCTTTCGCAACTTCGCTTTCCAGCCAGTGCGCAATACCAGAAACGCAGGTCGCCTTCCCAGGGCTCCAGGTCGCGATTCGATTGAGTCACTACGGCAAACAGCTTTCCCGTCGCGCGCTGGAGGGCGGCAACGGCGAGGGCACGCGCGGACCCAGCCACCAGTCCGCTCAGGGAGATCGCGCGGGCACCGCGTTTGAGCTCCAAAACAGTTCGCTCAAACTCCGGAGTCTCAGTGATCGAATGTAATGCGCGTGCCAGCGTGTTCGTTGAAGTAACAGTATCCATGAAACCTGTGCGTCTTCCGTTTTCCTGGCTACTAACCCAGGCGAATTCAAAGGCCAACTCAGCCGAACTGCAGCACGACGGCATTCAATCGGCGCTCGATCAAGACACCGCTGCGCCGCAAAGACGGGCGAAGCCCCCCTTCCTTGCGACTCACTTGACCATCTTCGATACCTACTTACCTACCGCCCTTTTCATCCTGTCGATAATTACACTAGTTGATGCGCCATCAACAAATGGCAACGCAATAACTTTTCCGCCAGCCGCTTCTACTTCCTCGCGTCCATGGATGTCGTCGAGCCCATAGTCGCCCCCCTTGACCAACACGTCTGGCAGAAGGCCGGCAATCAGAGTTCGTGGAGACAGGTTGTCGAAAATCGTTACGTAATCAACCTGACGAAAGGAGGCCAGAATTTCTGCGCGCTCGCCTTCGTTTGTCACCGGTCGTCCCTCACCCTTGAGCTCACGAACCGTCTGATCACTGTTAATAGCAACTACCAGCACATCACCCAGAGCGCGAGCTGCGGCGAGGTAGCGCACGTGACCAACATGAACGAGGTCGAAAACGCCATTAGTGAAAACCACGGTTTGGCCTGATGCGCGCAGACCTTCACGCACACTGAGCAGTTTGTCCAGGCTCAGAATCTTCGCGATCATCTATAACAACAATCTAGCATGCGGCGCTTCGTTAACTAAATGAAGAACGAGAAGGGCCGATAAGGCCAACCCCGCATCTTAAAGTTATCGACTTTCTGTCGCGCATTGCTCTGTTCTGAGCGGCTCTCTATAATCAGCGCTTCACTATTGGAGCAAATTTTGTCGATACCATTTATAGAAACAAACGATCAGACTGAAGCCCGGCAAGAGCACCTGAGCGGGCTGCGCCAGTTGGTTGGCAACACTTATCCCAACAAGTTCGAACGCAGCCAAACACTCGAGACTGGTAAGGAAGACACGCTCTCCGCAATCGTCGAAAGATTTCGGGCCTTTGAACCGAAGGTGTCGGAAGGGCAGCGCCCCGCCTCTGAAGAGATTGAGTTAGCAAACCAGCAATTGAATCGAGTGAAGCTCAGACTCGCCGGACGTATTGCTTCGCCGCCGCGGGTAATGGGCAAAGCCGCATTTGTCCACTTGTCAGACGGAATCACCCGCCTCCAGGTTTATGTGCGCCGCGCAGATGTCGTCGGGGTGAGCAACGATCCGGGAGTCGGAGAAGTTGATGGTTGGACCTTGTTTGGGTTGCTGGACCACGGTGACTTTATTGGCGTCGAAGGGTATCTGTTCATTACCAGGACCGGCGAGTTGTCGATTCATGTCGAGAAGCTCCAGTTTTTAGCCAAGGCCCTGCTTCCCCTTCCCGACAAGATGCACGGCATCCACGATCCCGAGATTCGCCAACGGCAACGTTACGTGGATTTGATTGCCGGCAGTCTGAAACTCGAACGAGAAGAGGGAGAGCTAACTCCGCGCGAAGTTTTCGAACGACGTTCAGCGATCATTCGCGAGATGCGACGAATCCTCGACGATCACGGCTACGTCGAGGTAGAGACTCCGATGCTGACGTCAAAAGCCACCGGCGCCGCTGCCCGGCCTTTCAAAACCCATCACAACGCGCTCGATATCGACCTCTACGCGCGCATAGCACCCGAGCTTTACTTGAAGCGGCTGTTAGTTGGCGGCTTTGAAAAAGTTTATGAGCTAAACCGGAACTTCCGTAACGAGGGGATCGACCGGACACACAATCCCGAGTTCACGATGCTGGAGTTTTACTGGGCGTACGCAGACGTAAACCAGATGATGGATTTCTGCGAGAAGATGATTCGGGCTGTTGTGTTCACGGCGCTGGGTCACACGCACGTGAAATACGGAAAGGGAGAATCGGCGATCGACATTGATTTCTCGCAACCGTTTCAGCGACTGACTATGCGGCAGAGTGTCGCTCGATTTGCACCTGACGCAGAGATTACCGATGACAGCCTGGTGACACTTTTTGAAGAGCACGTCGAGCAGAACCTAATTCAGCCAACCTTTATCACGGACTTTCCCAAACCAATCTCGCCATTGTCCAAGGCATCTCCGTCTGATCCGACAGTGGCCGAGCGCTTTGAACTCTTCATTGCGGGGGTAGAGAGTGCCAATGGCTTCTCTGAATTGAACGATCCTGCTGAGCAGTATCAACGCTTCCTCGATCAAATGACGCAACGCGAACGCGGCGATGAGGAAGCAATGGTAATGGATGAGGATTACATCCGCGCGCTTTCTTATGGGATGCCGCCAGCAGCAGGGATCGGCATAGGCATCGATCGCTTCGTGATGCTACTGACAAACAGCCCGTCGATTCGCGACGTGATTCTTTTCCCGCATATGCGGCCTGTGCGCAAATTTGGGGAGCAAGAAGAAAGCTCGGACTCAAAGACAGTTGAGTAGTAACTAAGAACGATCCACGAAACCACACGGAACGGCAACAAACGATTTAGTTCGAGTTATTTCGTGTACCTTCTTGGATCGTACTGTTCCCGCCGGGAATGGGGAGAGTCTAGCGTCTCAACCTGGGGGCTTCCGCGCGGCCATAAGCAATGATCGTCCCGCCAAAACCAACTGCCCAACCATGCGTCCGATCGGCGAAGAAGATGCGTTCGAGTGCGTGAGGTGTGCCACTTAGCTCGCTGATCCAGTGCAAGCCTCCGTCGTTGGTGCGGAGCACGGTTCCTTCACCGCCGACTGCCCAACCTTCAACTGCGTCCAGAAACTTGACGTCAAGCAAATCGGACGATACTCCCGATATTTGAGCTTGCCAACTACGCCCACCGTTGATCGTCCGGTAGATTGCGCCTCCGCTTCCCACCGCCCAGCCCAGGCGTGCGTTAACAAACGACGTTGAGTTGAAGCGCACATTGGTCGAAGTGGGCAATCGTCCTTGGTTCCAGGTTTCACCACCATCTGATGTTTGCAAAATTGTCGAACCCGCACCAACCAACCAGCCGCTATTGTCAATGAACGCACCACCAAGAAGAAGATAGCGTGTGGGAGCCTGGAGCTTGATCCAGCTAGTTCCAAGATCACTGGTTCTTAAGACCGCACCGGCTTCGCCGAATGCCCACCCACGGCCGTTGCCGGGGAATATCGCACGGGTAATGCGAGTATCTACATTTACCCCCTGCATGTTCGTGCGAGTCCAGTGTTGGCCACCGTCGCTGGTTCTTAAGAGGTAGGCCCGAGGTTCGTCGTTTGACCGGAGGTCGTAAACGTTTCGTTCGCACACCAGCCAGCCGTTTTGTTCATCAACAAAATAGA
>DATKIS010000291.1:0-5912 GCA_035543975.1 Pyrinomonadaceae bacterium | reverse complement strand
AGAACTGCACCTGCGCCAACAGACATTCCAGGTCCTGGTCTACCTGCTGCAGAACCGGGCCAGGATCGTCACGAAAGATGAGCTGCTGAGAAGTATCTGGAAAGAGACGGCGGTTACCGACGACGCGTTGGTTCAGTGTGTTATGGATATCCGGCGCGCCATCGGCGACGACTCGCGCCGTCCACACTTCATCAAAACCCTGCCGAAGGTCGGTTACCGGTTTATCAGTCCGGTTGAGGAAGAGTCCTTCCCGCCAAAAACTCCGGTAGAAGTTCCGGCAGCGAGGTCAGCTCTAGTTGAAGACGAGCAGGGCAACCTTGATCACAGCCAGGGAAGCCCCCGGAGTTCCCCGGACTTGTTGCCTGAGGCCCGGCCCGGCGCTTCGCGGCGTCGCGTCGGATTGATAGCCGCGGCAATTCTGCTGGTGACGGCAACGATGCCTTTGGCTGCATACCTGCGGACGAAACTTGCCCGATCTACCAAGCCGCTAGCCGACGTGTCCTTGCCTCAAGTGCCGGGCCGGAAGCCGGTGGCAGTAATGTATTTTGACAACCAGTCTGGCAATAGCGATCTCGACTGGCTCCGCGAAGGACTCGCGGACATGATCATTACCGATCTGTCGCGTTCAGATAAACTCAGTCTCCTAAGTCGTCAACAACTTCACTTACTGCTGGAGAGAATCGGACACAACCAGGGTGAGCATATTCGTCTGGATGAGGCTCTGGATGTCGCCCGGCGGAGCCAGGCGAGGATAGTGGTATTGGGCAGCTTCGCGCGACTGGGCGATCAGATCCGGATCGATGTGCAACTGCACAATGCGCAGGATGGCCAGCTACTCGCTGCGGAGCGATTGGTTGTTGCTGAACCCGGGCAGATCCTCACGCAGGTTGACTTACTGTCTCTCAAGCTTGCGTCGCATTTGGGAGCAGCGCCGGATCCGCAGCGTGACTCGGGGTTGACCAGCGTAATGACGAACAACCTGCAAGCCTATCGTTTTTACTCATTGGCGGTAGAAAAGGCACAGTCACTAAACAATGATGAAGCGGTCGCCCTGCTGGAAAAGGCGGTCGCGCTGGATCCCCAGTTTGCGATGGCCTATGGCCGCATCGGCTATGCCTATGCGGTAACGGGCTATGACGGGGAGCGGGCCAAAGCACCTCTGGAAAAAGCGTTTCAACTGTCGAACCGCCTAACCGAAAAGGACCGGCTCTATATCAACGCGTGGTATTCGATTGCAAATCTGGATTATCCCGGGGCCACTGTTCCGCTCAGGAAGATCATCACGCAGTATCCCCTGGAGGTCGAAGCTTACGTGAGGTTGGGCTATCTCCTGCGAGGCGAGGGTCAACATGAAGAGGCGATCGGCGTGCTCCAGCGAGCGCTGGCGATTGATTCGGAGGCCCGGGATGTTCATAACGCCCTCGGGCTTGTCTACCTGGACCTTCACCGATACGACGAAGCCATTGCTGCGCATCAACGATATGTGCAGCTGGCGCCGGCCGAGCCGAATTCCCACGACAGCTTGGGAATGAGTTATCAGGGCGCCGGACGCTATCCGGAGGCCCTCGGTGCTTACGAGCAAGCTCTCGCGCTCAGGCCGGATAATTACATTGCCAACATTCACCTGGGCAACGCCTACGTTCAACTCGGCCGCTATCAGGCGGCTATCGCTCAATTTCGCCGGGTCGTTGAAATTAGCCGAGATCGTTTTGTACTGTCTCGGGCCTACGGGTTGATGGCCGAGACCTACCGGAAAAAGAAAGACCTGAAGCAGTCAGCCGCCGCAGCTCGGATGGAACTGCAAATTGGAAATCATAATGTCTGGAACTCCTTGCTGGTTGCCGTCGAGCAAGGCCAAGAAAGGACCGTTGAAAAGCTTCGGGAACGAGTATTTGACGAATGGCGCTTCACCGCTAGGGGGCAACGCTATCCCGAACGGTTGGTCCACTACCGGCGCGGTTACCTGGCGCTTAGAAGTGGGCAGAACGACGAAGCCATAAAAGAATTCAAAGAAGCTCTCCGCCGACCCCCGTTGATCTGGGTGATTGATCCCCTTGAAGATTGCCTCGCCCACGCTTACCTGGAAACCGGGCGGCTTGACGAAGCCATCGCAGAATACCAACGCATCCTCCAGCTTAACCAGAATTACCCGCTGGCCCAGTATCGTCTGGCGCAAGCTTATGAGCGCAAAGGGCAACTGGACCAGGCGCTGATCGCTTATGAACGTTTTCTACAAACATGGAAGGACGCCGATGCCGATGTGCCGGAGGTAATCACCGCCCGGCAGCGGTTGGGCCGCCAAGATAGTGTCGACAGAGCAGGCCGATTCGAGAGCGGACCGCTGAGACCGTTTTGAACATCCGCATTGGTTCGTGTTCTTCGGGTAATTTCGTGGATTGCTTTTTCCGGCATTTCCAACAGAGCGATCACTAAACGACCCGAACTAACCCGATGCAGAGCGTCAGGGCTTCGGCCGGGGCGCCGTTGGCGTTGGCCTGGGCTTCGGTTTATCAACAACTGGCACTTCATCGATCTCCGGGGTCGCGCTGCGCGAACGTTGGTATTCCATCGTGAAGTTGCTGCCGGGCAGCTTTGGTCCGGCATACATAACCGCCAAATCTGCCAGCGCAGTCGTCTTGTCTGTGCCGAAACCGGAAAGCGAGATCAACTTAAGATATCGGGCCGTGCTGATCCTGCTGAATTCAATCTGCTGGGGCGCAAAGGTTGACGGCAGTTCGCCGCGAGCCACCTCGCGCCAGTCGCTGCCGTCGTCACTTACTTGCAGAACATATTCACGGATGTCGCCTTCGTGTTCACGATGGTTTTGTCGCGGCATCAGCACCACTCCCGCCATCGCCACGGGCGTGGGAAACGTGATGACTATGTCAGCCTGCTCGCGCAGTTCATCGCGCTGATTCCCCAGCTGGATAAACGTATTCGGATCGCCATCGATGACACTGGTGGCTGAAGAACCATCCGCTTGGGCCGAGGCGCCCAGTTTCCTCATGATCAGCGTGTCAAACAAAAGACCGCGCATTTGCTCGGATACGACCGAGATGTTCGGTTGAAAACAATCGCTGCCGGCATAGTTGAGCAGCGAACGACGAAGTGTCCGCAAGACGGGATTCGAATCGTTTGTTTTCGACACATCGATTGCGGAAACAAGCAGTCTGCCGTCTCCGACCGCACATTCAAAAATAACTCCCAGCTTGTAATTGCGGTTCCAATCGTCAATCGCCCAAACCACTGGTTCCAGCTCGGCGGGCAACCGATCGAGGTTCACCGCGCGGACACCATGAATTATCTCCGCCCACTGCCAATCGAAGTTGGACGAGGTGGGAAAACCGTCGAGGGTGTGACTCTTCGACTCGCCGAGCTTGCGCTCAATAAAAAGACCCAGCATGCGCCCCCAGGACGGACCCATTAAGCTGTTCCAGAAGACGGGCACCATAGCCAGCGGAGGACTGTACCAATCAAGGTCCGAATTGCGCGGAGTAAACAGCACGCGGCCACCGCGGGCTAGTTTTTTCTCAGCCTCGTCCCATGAACTCGTAACCAGGAGATCGGCTGAGAGTGAAGCGGGACAATCAGGCGACGAAGGAAACGTGGGCTTCCGCGTGGCCGACCCGGCCTCAAGCAGATCGCCGAGTTTCGAACTGAGCTGGTCGCCCAAGAGCCTGGCGGCGTGGTGTGTTTCCTTTGGGACCGAACCAATGTTTGATCGGGAAGGAAGGCTGGATGATTGGGCGCCGGGATAAACCCAAAAGGTCCAGTCGTTCTCAAAATATGTGACTCCCCGAACCACACCCGGCCCCGGCATGATCTTCCGCTCAACCGATGAGAAAAATGACGCGGGCGCTACCGTAACTATGAGCTTATGCTCTCCCGGCGCACTGAGCTTCCCTAGCTCAATGGAAACCTTGCCCATCGAAAAGTTCTTGCCAATGGGAATAGTGCGCGCGTCCCATTCCCCAACCAGGTCTATCGGGGAAGCAGGCACCCGCCAAACAACTTTGGTGTTTTGCATTGGTTCCGCGCCGAAGTGGGCTATCTCAACGTCAACGTCGAAAGCCTCCGTGGTGGTAAAGACCCGCTTCAGCCGCGCCAGGGGTACGGTGGTATTCGTAAACGCTTTGAACTCTTCAGGCGTGACATAACCCTTGGGTTGCCAGAATGCGTCGAGCAATCCCACCAGGGCGGTCCCCTGCCCCAGGTAATCATGAAGGTCCAGCAGTTGAAAGCCGCCGAGGCCGGGCGTGCGTAAGTTTGCCTCGATCTCTTCTTTGTAACAGGCGAGTTGAAACCTGCCCGATGCCCTGGCGAAGTCCTTGTTCTTTTCCAACAGGCCATGCGCTTTCATCGAGTCGCGGAAGATTTCGTAGTTGCCCGGTCGCATGTAGCCGGTAAACTTCTTGATTACGTCATAGTCGGGGTAGGCGACCCACTGGCCCGTCTCATGAGAAATAACCGGCAGGTTGATATCGACGAGCGACTGGCCGAAGTCACTGCCAAACCAGCCAGACTCGCGCCGCAGCATCTTTGGGCCAATCCGTTGGATGGCCAGGTAGTCTGTCCCCTCAGTGAGATTGGGCACTTCCCTTTCCGTGTGACCTGTTCCACTAGCGTAAAGACGACGGGGATCGGTCCGGTGATAACGCTCGACCCACTTCGACAACGATTCATGCCATTTGCCTTTCGGTTCGTTGCTGGCAGACAACAGCATGAACGATGGATGATTGCCGTAGGCCTTAATCATCCGGTCCGTTTCCTCGTAAAGCATCCGCTCCATCGGCGTACCGGGGCTGATCTCGTTCCACATGCCGGGTTCCGGCTGCAGATAGAAACCCAGTTGGTCGGCGGCTTCAAACGCGGCTTCGGGCGGACACCAGGAATGAAAGCGCATGTGATTCAAGCCCCAGGCGCGACAAGTCTCAAACAGCTTTTTCCAGGACTGCACATCGGTCGGCGGATAACCGGTCAACGGAAAATCCCCTCCGCTGTGTGTGCCGCGGAAGATGATTGGCCGGCCATTGAGGATGAAGTCTTTTCCCTCAGCGCGAAAATCACGCAGCCCAACTTTCAAATCGGCGTATTCGTCAATTCCGGGTCCTCGTAACCACAATCGCAGCGGGTGCAACTTGGGGTTAAACTCGTCCCAGGTTTCCGCGTCCACGCGGATCGGCACTTCAACCTCCACAGTCCCGCCAGACTCGTCCCAGGTCGCCGGCACCACGCCGAGATCGGGCCAGATGGCGGTGAGCGTGCCCGCACCGCTTCGGCCGGTCACGTTGCCAATCTTCACTTTGATCAGCATGGTCCTCTGCGCCAGGTTCGGAAAGACCTGGACATCGTCAATCCAAACTCGACCGGTATCATTCAGTTCCATCCTGCCGGCAATGCCATTCCAACTTCCAGCCAGCGAATCTGAAACGCTGTGCGCGTCTGGCCGATACGGCATGAGCATGCGGTTGTCGACCCGAATGGTCAGGCGATGTCTGCCCGGAGCTCCCGGGCCGAGATCATAAACGTGAGGAGCTACCAAACTTCGGTCGGAGCCGATTTTTTGCCCGTCCAGCCAAACCGTAGTCTCCCAATGAGGTCGCTCGAGCGTAAGGACCACGCGTCGTCCGTTCCAATTCGGGGGTACGAAGATGTCCCTTTGATACCAGGCGGCACCAAGATAGTGACGCGGTGGTTGGGAGAGAAACGGGACCTTGACGGCTTTCGGATCTGCGTAAGCTTTGTAGTCTTCCCGCAGATACCAGAAACGGTCATAAAGGCTCAGCACCCACGGCGTCTTAGTCGTGATTTCGTCACCAAAGTTTTGCGCTTGGAGAATTCCCGGAAGCCTGATTCCCCAGGGACGTAAAGGTTGAGCAAACCATTGTTGGCGCTCACCGACGTCGGTAGGG
>DATKIS010000290.1:0-4144 GCA_035543975.1 Pyrinomonadaceae bacterium | reverse complement strand
CGTTGCCGATGAGATTGACTACAGTAATCTCCTTGACATCTGAAGCCAGCACCGCTAATCCGCTGATCTGAGTGGGCGTTGACATCAGATAGACTTCGACATTGCCTTCTTTCTTGCTATGGATATTGACGATTTTGCTCCAGGCGCTGTTGCTGAGTTGCGAGCGAATTGATTCAAGGTCGGCCACAGAGTATTCGCCTTCCTTCTCAAACTCGAGGCTCTTGACGTAGATCCCCTTGAGGCCACTAATGACGTCTCTTACCTTCAGGGCCTCGGGATCCTTGCCCAGGAACTTGATGGTGATTTGGATCAGCCGTTCGTCGATATTGACGTCCACCGTCTGACTTGCTTTGGACGTTAACGCGTCGAGCTGGCTGGTCTGGATTCTCGGGTTTTGAGCCAGGGCAGTTGCCGTAGCACTCAGCACAACGAGACTGGCAAGCGCGATGGTTTTCAGTGATTTCCGGAAAAGTGATTTCATAACAACTCCATTCATCCTATCTTGTGTTGGTTGCGGGTCAGGTTTTCGGTATTTATCTCATGCGCCTTCTTCTGCGCGAAATTCAATTTCGAACTGGCAACGCGCAGGGCCAGCATCAACTGTTCTTTTGCTGCCGCCGCTTCTTCGTGTTCGGCTGCGGTGAGTTGGCGCGGGTTGACTCTGGGCCGGCGGTTCGCAGCTAATTGATGAGAAAGCGGGCCGGGGTTAAACCGCTGCGGATTCGGTTTGTCATCTTGAGCGGTAGATGGCTGAGCAGTAGATGGCGTCGGGGCCGAATTGCTCTCAGGACTGAGAACCACCGGAGTGGCTTCTGCGTTTGCCGGCTTACTTTCGCTGGTGGCGACGTCTGGGCGCTCCGTCTCCTGCAGGCCAAACCAGAGTCCAGCACCCAGCAGCATGATTGCTACAGTCGCAGCGATAGCTAAGAATCGTGGAAGGAATGTGTTCTTTCGATGCGGAGCCAATCCCGCAGGAATCTCCAAAGGTTTGGGTTGATATCGAAGGGTGCCGAGCACTTCTTCGAGAGCCTGAATCTCAGGATCTGGTTCACCGGTTTTGTCCCAAAGGTAATCTTCCTTCATAACCCCTCCTCAAATCCCAGCTTCCCACGCAAAAGTTTCATTCCCCGATGTAGGTTGACTCGCACTGACGCGGCTGTCAGCCCTGTACGGTCTGCGATTTCGGGCCCCGTCATTCCTTCCACCAAACGCAGCACCAGGGTTTCCCGGTAAGCGTCTGGAAGGGAGCGAATAATTTCGAGAATCTCCGCCGCCTTCGGTTCGCTGGTATCGCTACTTCTCAAATCGTCAGTGACTTCAACTGTCTCACGCGACCGGCGGTGAAAATCCATCGCTCGATTGCGAGCTATCATGGCTATCCACGGTCCAAAAGCTCCGGCGTCGCGCAAGGTATTCAACTTCTTTAACGCATGGAGAAAAATCTCCTGGACTGTATCTTCCACTTCGCTGCGCGGCATGCGCGCCAGCAGGATGCCGTGAACCAGCGGCGCATAGAGATGGTAAAGGCGCCCGTATTGGTCTCGATTGCCCTCAAGCACCGCTTTGACGAGCATCGCCTCTTCAGAAGCGTTTCGCGCCGCGGCAGGAGTGCCGGAGTTGCCTGACTGAGCGGCTGGAGATGTTCCGGGTCCGGTCATGAGCAGCAAGTTCGCTGTGGCGTCGAGTTCATACATGCAATGTCTTATCCGGGTTCCTGCGAAATGCCTTAGTTTCAGTCTGACACCGGTTAAGACGGGAATGGAGGGGAGAGTGTTAACAGAAAGGCAGAACCGCCTGCGTTAGCGGGCGGCAAGGTGTGCTATCTGACAAGCCGGGTTGAACCTGCCAACGGCTTACGCGGGGCTGGTTAATCGCCACCCGCTTACGCAGGTGGTTCTGACCTTGACGTGACGACTGGATTCTCCTGGGAAGTCAGTCTCTTCATCTCTTCCGTGGCCGATATGAGCTTGGTCCGCCAAATGAAAATCGTGGAGAGAATCAGCGTTATTGTGCAGGCGATGCCGCCTTCGATGCCGAAGTCGCCGCCGGTTAACCATGCGGGGCCCCAGTCAGTGCCGTGAAACAAGGAATGCTGGACGAGCGCTTTGCCACTGACGGGCAGGCCGAAGAGCGATCCCAAAGCCCAGTTCCAGGCCCAATGAATTCCCAGTGGAAACCACAAACTGCGCGTGCGCAGGTAGGCTACCGCAAACCAGACCCCGGCGAGGATTAGGTTCACCAGGGGAAGACCCTTACTGAAGTTGGGATTCGCAAAATGGAGTCCCGCGAACGCGACCGAAGTGATCACAACTCCGAGGCCAGCCAGGCCGGCGCGCGACATCGTTTGCAATGGATACCCTCGGGCAAACACTTCTTCGGCGAGGGCGGCGATGACGAATAATACGGCGGATGCCACGAGTGCCTTCACCACCTGGCTCAACTCACCTCGCGCAAACGCCCTGAAGGTAAGCCCACCTCCCGCTGCGGCGATGCCGGTGGCCAGAGCCAAGGAAGCAATTCCGATCCCCGAACCGACCAGTAAGTCGCGTAGCCAGCCTTTGTGGAGCCAGAGGCCAATAGCGCGGAATGGCAAGCCCTCGAGCCAGCGGGTACAAATCAGGCCGGCGACCAGGGCCGCAGCCAACCAGGTCAAGCGAAACAACAGGCTGTCGAGGTACGTGCCAAGGCGGGGACTGGGCACGATCTGGAGCACCATCACGTAGATAATTCGCGACACTGAGCCGAAGAAGAAAAGCAGGGCGATGTAGACGAGCAGGAAGATTAGTAGCCGCCAACCGCTGCGGAGGCGACCGGCGGAGTTGATGAAGACGTTTCGAAGTTCCATTAGGTTCGGAAAGCGTGGGCCTGGACAATTTGTGCGCGGGCATTCTAGACGAACGTTCCAAAAGGTCAATAGACCGCGCCGGTCACCTTTGGAGTGCGGCGGCTCGACGCCGCTTTGTTGCATTAGTCGAGCTTTCGACCGGGAGGACATGCTAGTGGCGCGCTACCGGCGTCAAGCCGCCGGACACCAAAGCGGCGTCAAGCCGCCGCAGTCCAAAGCGGCGTCAAGCCGCCGGACACCAAAGCGGCGTCAAGCCGCCGCAGTCCAAAGCGGCCTCAAGCCGCCGCAGTCCAAAGTTCGCTGTTCCGACCCGTCCTATAGCTCCTATTCGACTTCTGGTAAACTTTCGCTCACTTCTTCATGGAAAATCAGCAGCAAAACCCGCACGCGTATAGCCCGCCCAAACTGACCAGGCGTCGCCGAGTGCTCATCTGGAGCCTGGGGCTGATTGTTTTCCTGCTGCTTTCAGTTATCGTTTCACAACAGTTATGGCTATGGACCGTCGTTCCCACTGATTCAGCTTCAGACACCCTGCTTCTCTATGCGCTGTCTACGCTTAACTTCGTTGCCTTTGTGATTTTCTCGTTTATTTTTGTCCGCAACCTGGTGAAGCTGCGGCGGGAGAGGCGTGAGCGCCAGCTGGGCTCGAAGATAAAGTCGCGACTGCTCTTTTATTTCATCGCCATCAGTTTTTTGCCAATCATCGCGATGGCCACGTTTTCCTACCTGTTCCTGAACCGGTCCCTGGAGAAGTGGTTTGGACGTTTGCCGGCGCGGGTTGTTAATGAAGTCCACCGCGAGGCGGCTGACGCCCAAACCCGCAACCAACACGAAACCGCTGCGCTGCTGGCTGCGGTCCTGAATCCGTTGTCGGACACCGAAAGACAACAGACTCTCGATCGGGTGGTTGCCAATAAGCAACTGTCAGCTGCTCAGATCGTCGACTCAAACGGAAGGGTTCTGGCGAGAAGTGTTGGCCTGTTGACTGCCGCTGAGGTTTCCGACCTGGGCATTTTGCTGGAGAAAGCCCCTGGACTTCAGGAACCTGACGAGAGCCTGGCGGACGGTAAGGATTTCGAACTGGTAACAGTTCCTCTTGGTGGAACTCACGAATCAGGCCTTGAAGGCTCAGGTAACCAACATCTCGTGATTGTGCCGGTGCGGAGGGCGGCCACCGACCTGACGGACACGATCGGCGGCTCTGAAGGTGAATATCGAAAGCTGGTGGAGCGGCAGCGTCGAGTCCGGTTACTCGGACTCTCGACTCTTGGCTTAATGACCCTAATGTTGCTCTTCGCG
>DATKIS010000289.1:0-2517 GCA_035543975.1 Pyrinomonadaceae bacterium | reverse complement strand
TAGTGAGATTGCAGGATGAGCAGGTCAGAGAGTTTTGCACGGTTCAATAATCTACGCCGCATTGCCCCAAATGAAAAGGCTCGCAAACTCGTTGCGAGCCTTTGTACTCGGGCACTACCCCCCCCCATAACACTCAACCGTCCGTGGATGGGCTTTGCTCCCGCAGGCCTACTCGTCTTCTTCTCCTCCGCGAATCCGTCCTTCCGCTCTCGATTGCTCAATAACCTTCTGCGCCAGATTCCCGGGCACCGGGTCGTAGTGGGAAAACTGCATGTGGAAAGACCCGCGCGCCGCTGTGATCGAGTTCAGCGTGGATTGATAGTTCAGCATTTCCGACATCGGCACCTGGGCCTTAATCAACTGCTGTTTGCCGGTCGTCTCCATGCCCTGCACGCGCCCGCGACGTGAATTGAGGTCGCCCATAATGTCGCCGCTGTTTTCCTGAGGCGCCGTGATTTCCACGTCCATGATTGGTTCGAGGATTGACGGCCTCACCTTCTCCATTGCCGCTCGGAAAGCTTTGCGGCCGGCAGCCCGGAATGAATGCTCATCGGAGTCGACGTTGTGGTAGGACCCGTCAATCAGCTGGACTTTGAAATCCACCAACGGATAACCAGCGATGGCCCCCGATTGCGCCGCCTCGATAATCCCTTTCTCGATGGCCGGGCGAAACTGCTGCGGCACTGAACCGCCAAAAATCTTGTCCTCAAACACAAAGCCGCCGCCTCGCGGTAGGGGCTCGAAGATAACTTTGCAATCACCAAACTGGCCGCGGCCGCCGGTCTGTTTCTTGTGACGTCCCTGGACCTCAGCCCGCTGGGTAATAGTCTCTTTGTAGGGAACCTTCGGCGGATGGAGGGTGACTTCTACGCCATAACGCTTTTTGAGTTTCTCGACGACTGTCTCGACGTGTAACTGTCCGGAACCGGAAAGCAGGAATTCCTTTGTCTGAGCGTCGCGGGCGAAATGAAGCGCCCCGTCCTCCTCCAGAATCTTGTGGAGCGCGACGCTGATCTTTTCCTCGTCCTGGCGGGATTTGGGCTCGATGGCGAAAGCAATGGCGGCTTCAGGATACTCAACCGGGTCATACACAATCGGCGCTTGTTTATCGCAAAGCGTGTCACCCGTCTGTGTCTCCTTGAGTTTGACGCAGGCGATGATGTCCCCGGCATGGGCCTCTGGAACCCTGTCTATCTGCTTACCCTGAATTGAATGCAACATGCCGAGACGTTCCATGGTGCCGCGGCTGGAATTCAAAACGGTGGCATCATTCTGCAGCTTGCCGCTGATTACCTTCATGATGTTGATGCGTCCGGCGAATGGGTCGGCAACGGTGCGGAAGCAGTAAGCCGAAAACGGTTCGCTGTCGCTGTACTTACGAGGAAGCCTTTCAGCATCCGGACCCGCATCAACCGGCTTGCCAAATTCTGCCTCGTGATGCGCGGGGTCGGGTGCGTAGTCGACGAGGCTATTTAGCAATGCGCGCAGCCCCACCAGCGTTTCACCTGATACGGCAAATACCGGGCAAAGCTTGCTGGCCGCGATGGCCTTATTGATGTTGGGCAGTATGTCTGCCTCATCGAGGGTGCCCTGTTCGAAGTATTTCTCCATCAGAGCATCGTCCGACTCAGCCACCAACTCCACCAGTCGCTCTCTGGTCTTATCCACAAACTCACGGCCCTCGGTGGGAATCTCGATTTCCTTGGCTTGCCCGTCGGCCCCCAGCTCGTAAGCTTTCATGTGAACCACGTCAACGACGCCGCGAAAATCCTTCTCTTTGCCGATCGGCAGGGTGAAGGGAATGATGGCGCGGCTGAAAGTCTTCTGCGCGCTCTCCACAGCTTTGCCGAAGTCAGCATGCTCTTTGTCCAAACGAGTCACGACCATCATCCGTGGCACCATAAATTCATTTGCATAGGCCCAGGTTTTTTCAGTCTGCACTTCCACGCCTTTGACAGCATCAACCACAACGAGGGCACAGTCCGCTACTCGCAGGGCGGGTCGCGCGTGGGCCACAAAGGCGGCGTAGCCGGGGGTATCAATAAAGTTGATTTTAGTATCGCGATGTTCTAAATGGGCGAGGGCGGTATTAAGCGTAATCTTGCGGGCAATGGAATCTTCATCGTAATCGGTAACGGTGGTGCCTTCCTGGACCTTACCCCAACGCGGTGTGGCGCCGGCGACGTAGAGAAGAGAACTGATGAGTTGCGTCTTCCCTACGTCGCCGTGTCCGATGACCGCAAGGTTGCGAATGGACTCCGTGGCAAAGGCTTTCATAAAGATAAGTTCCTTTCAGAGAGCGAGATTAGAATCTGGTCTGTCGACCCACCGCCAGCGCGAGATAGCGGTCGCTGGTCCGCGGGAAAGGGCTCCGGCGGAATGCCGTCTGTTTGAATGTTCGGTGCGAAGTAAATTTATCCGAGCGAGAAGGGGAAAGGCAAGTTATCGGGTATGACGGGCAAACGCCACGCGAAACTACCCGAACGGACACCAAATGATGTCAGTGGTATTTCGTGC
>DATKIS010000288.1:0-9072 GCA_035543975.1 Pyrinomonadaceae bacterium | reverse complement strand
GACGATCGTGGGGTCCATTCCAGCGTGGCCCAACACAGTGGCGACCATCGACGTGGTAGTCGTCTTACCATGCGATCCGGCAACTGCGACGGTGTGGGGCTTCAATCGCATCAACTCAGCCAGCATTTCAGCGCGGGGGATCACCGGGATGGATCGCCGGTGAGCTTCGACGATTTCCGGATTGTCCTCCCGCACGGCGGTCGAACGAACTACCACGTGCGCGTCGCTTACATTTTCGCCAGCGTGGCCCTCGGTAAACTCCACTCCCATCTGTTGCAGACGATCCGTCGCGTTCGACTTCTTGGCGTCTGAGCCGGACACACGAAATCCAAGGTTGACTAGCACCTCAGCAATTCCGGACATACCGATCCCGCCTATGCCGACAAAGTGAACATGTTGGATTCGTCTAAACATAAAAACTGTCCGTTGGTCAGTAGTTCGTTGTCAGCAGTCAGTAGTACCCATCTCTAGTCTCTATCTCTAGTCTGGTCTGGTCTTTGTCCTTGGTTCTTGGCCTTTGGTCCTTGGTCTTTGGTCTTTGTTCCCCGGTTTCGGATTCTTGCCTGTACCCCCACACCCCATTCTGTTCTGCCCACTGCCCACTGCCCACTGCTCACTGCTCACTGCTTACCGCTCACTAATTCCTCAACTAGATCCACCACGGCAGCAGCTGCGTCTCCTCGAGTCAGGGCGCGGGCCGCCTGTGCCATGGCAGATATCCTTTCCGGTTCCCGGGCCAGGGTCGCCAGTTCTTGAGCCAATCGCTCACCAGACAACTCCGGTTGAAGAATCATCCTGGCTGCTCCAGCGTCAGCGAGCGCCTCCGCATTCTTTCTCTGGTGATCATCCGCCGCCAGAGGAAACGGAACCATCAACGCCGCCTTTCCAGCGGCGATAAGTTCAGCCGTTGTAGTAGCTCCAGCCCGGCAAATCACCAGATCCGCCTCTGCAAAGGTGGCAACCATGTCATCAATGTAGCGCCTGACATCTGCAGACTCTCCCCACCCTGCGTCGGCGTAAGCGCTCCGCACCTTTTCAAAATCCGCTTCCCCAGTTTGGTGCGTGATGCGCAGTTCGTCCCGCAATCCATCCAGCAAAGGAAGTGCAGCAACCATTGCCTCGTTGATTGCCCTGGCTCCCTGCGATCCGCCAAAGATCAGAATGGAGAACTCCCTTTTCCCCGTCGCGTTTCGCAGGCGGGGCGCTATTTCAAAAAACTCCCGGCGAACGGGATTGCCAGTCACGACACCCTTGCTACCGAAGTAAGGCAACGCCGCGTCAAAAGAAACGGCAGCTTTGTCAACAAACCGCGCCAGCCTGCGATTGGTAAAACCGGGCAACGCGTTTGACTCCATCACCAGCGTCGGCACTTTCATCAGCGCCGCCGCCAGGACAACTGGGCCTGACACATAACCGCCTGCGCCAATCACGAGGTCCGGCCGAAACTTTCTGATCACACATCGAGCGGCGAAAATGCTCCTGGGTATCAGCATCAACCCTCGAAGGCGGGCAACCAGTCCAACGTTTTTAAGACCCGCGCTGTCAATGACCGAAAGTGCAAAACCCGCCTGCGGAACCAACTTGTTTTCAAGGCCACGCTCGGTACCCACGAACATTACTTCCGACTTCGCTTCCCGGCGCAGGATCTCTCTAGCCACCGCAATCCCAGGATAAATGTGTCCGCCCGTCCCACCGGCGGCGATAATTACGCGCATCGCGGTTAACTAAAGCGCGACGAGGCCATGCACCTCGCGTGCGCAGTGTTTAGTTTTCTGGCCTCGCCGTTTCGGCGGGCAACCGCTGGTTTCAGGGTTTCCAAACTAATCGCGCCCGTCGTGTGCTGCGAGATATTCAACAAAATCCCGACGGCAGCCAGAGTAGGAACCAACGACGAGCCACCATAGGAAATAAAAGGAAGCGGGATACCCTTGGTTGGTACTAATGAAAGCACCACGCTCATATTAAATAAGGCCTGCACCACGATGCCCGACACGATTCCCAGAGCCAGGAGCATTCCAAACCGATCAGGCGCTAACAACGAGGTACGAATTCCGCGCCACAAAAACACCGCAAACACAAACAGCACCGTCAGCGTCCCCACCAATCCCAACTCTTCAGCGACGACCGCAAAAATAAAATCCGAGTGCGCAAACGGCAGAAACAACATCTTCTGCTTGCCCTGAGCGAAACCGAGGCCGTTCGGTCCTCCTGAACCAATAGCGATTAGTGACTGCACAACCTGGAAGCCGCTGCCCTGCGGGTCTGCCCATGGATCCAGAAACATGATCATCCGGCGCAGCCGAAAAGGGACGAAGATCAGCAAACCGGCGAGTCCTACAAGAGCCGGCATCGCAAAGAGACCCAGGTGAAGCAAGCGCGCCCCGGCCGTGTAAATCAAGACCCCAAAGACGACTATCAACATCATTGCTGTCCCAAGATCAGGTTCAGCAACTATCAGGACGGCCAGCATTCCCGTCACCAGGGCGCAGGGAACGAAGGTACCCCAAAAAGATCTCATTTCTCCCGCGCGTCGTTCCAGAAAGTACGAAAGGAAAATGACCAGGGACAGTTTCGACAGTTCAGACGGTTGAATGGAGAACTTACTTAGCTTGATCCACCGCCGCGCACCGTTCACTGAAGGAAAGGCGAAAACCGCGACCAACATTACCGTCGTCAGGAGAAGCAGGCCGTAAACAATCCGCCGATCCTTCAAGTGGGTATAATCAAATTGCATCGCTGCCAACATTACGGCGAGGCCAATCCCAGTCCAGATCCCTTGCTTGATAACGTAATAGAATTGATTACCGTTATCGCGTTGGGCCATCACGGCCGAGGCGCTATAAACCATAACCACGCCAAATAGCGCCAACCCTACCGTTGTAGCAAACAGCCACTTGTCGTGATGTAACTTCTTCGCCATTCCTTCTTCCAGTCCAAACCCGAAGGTCCAAAGTCCAAAGTATGGTTAATCTGAGACGATTCTGGGAGTGCAGCGGTCAGTCTCAAGTCCAAATTGATACCTTCTCAAAACCCATCCTCAGGGTCCGTCGGCGCGACTTTGGACTTTGGACCTTAACTCCTCCACCTGTTGCTTGAACACCTTCCCGCGGTGCTCAAAACTCTCGAACATATCGAAACTGGCGCAGGCCGGCGCCAGCAACACCGCATCCCCCGGTTCCGCTGCCTCGAACGCTAGCCCGACTGCGTCCTTCATATCGTTCGCCCGTTCATACTCAGCATCGTTTCCCAACTCAGAAGCTATAGTTTCGGCGTCTTCCCCAATCAGAATCAGCTTGCGCACCGTCTCGCGCACCAGGGAAGCCAGCGGCGCATACGGGGCTTTTTTCCCACGCCCGCCCAATATCAAGACAACTTTGCCGGACTCACCTGAGCCATCGCCCGCAAACGCTTCGAGCGCTTTCAAAGTCGCATCCACGCTCGTGGCTTTAGAGTCGTTGTAAAACTTGACCCCTTCGATTTCGGAAACAAGCTCCAGACGATGCTCAACCGGCTCAAACGCGGCGATCGTCTGGCGCATTGATTCCGGAGCGGCGCCGCAAGCGAGCCCGACCGAAACTGCTGCCAGCACGTTTTCAACATTGTGTAGGCCGCGAAGTTTCATCTCGTCCGACCTTAGCAGCACCCGTTCCCCGGCTGCCGTGCGCGAGACAATCTCGCGTCCTCTTAAGAACAAGCCTTCTTCAAGTTCCCGTTTCACGCTGAAGCTGACAACGTGCGCGCGCAAGCCTGTGGTCCAGCTCGAGACGATTTCATCGTCCGCGTTAAGCACCGCCAGATCGCCCGGCACCTGGTTCATGAAAATCCGATGCTTGGCCGCCGCATAGTCAGTAAATGATTCGTAACGATCCATGTGATTCGGGGTGACATTCAGCGCCACCGCAATCGATGGGTGAAATTCTCTGATTGTCTCCAACTGAAAACTCGACATCTCCACCACCGTCCAACCATCGTCACTTGAACTCTCGACCATTGAAATCAGCGGAGTGCCAATGTTGCCTCCCACCTGGGTTCGGAGACCTGCGTCCTTAAGTAACGCGCCCACTAACGAGGTCGTAGTCGTCTTGCCGTTCGAGCCGGTGATAGCCACTATCCGGCCTTTCAAATAACGGGAAGCCAGTTCCACTTCTCCAATCACTTCGGCGCCCGCGCGTTCCGCGTACCTAATCGGGATTGCCGTCGAGGGAACCCCTGGACTAACGACAACCAACTCGACTTGATCCAGCAACCAACCGGGCGCCTCGCCAGGCAGCAACCCAACACCTTCCTTCTTGAGCGCTAGCGCCTCGGGGCTCCATTTTTCAATCGACTTGGCATCGTTGAGGGCCACAGTCGCACCGCGTGCTACCAGAAACCTCGAACACGCAATTCCACTGCGCGCCGCTCCCATCACCAGAACTTTCTTGCCGGCTACTTCCAATCAATTTCACATCCTGTCAGAACCACTTGCGTGAGCGAGTGGTCTTACTCGGGATCTAAACTCGGCAGCACAGAGCCACCCGCTTACGCAGGTGGTTCTGACATCACCTCAGTTTCAACGTCGAAAGGCTCAGCAGCGCAAACAGGATCGCCAGAATCAAAAAGCGAAAAACGATCTTCGATTCTTTCCAGTTTTGCATTTCAAAGTGATGGTGGAGCGGTGTCATCTTAAACATGCGCCGGCCAGTGCCGGTCGTGCGCTTGGTCATTTTGAAAACGCTCACTTGCAACATCACTGAAAGAGCCTCGATCACAAACACGCCGCCAACCATCAACAACATGAATTCCTGTTTCGTTAGCACAGCCACGGTCCCGAGCGCTCCGCCGATAGCCAGGCTGCCGACGTCGCCCATGAAGACCTCAGCGGGTGGCGCGTTATACCAAAGGAAGCCGAGACTCGCTCCCGCCATGGCTCCGCAGAAGACAGTTAGCTCCGCGGCCTCGGGCCGGTGAGTCAATTCCAGATATCTTGCCCACCGGGCGTCACTGCTCAGGTAGGTCAAGGCGGTCAACGCGGTCATGGCGATAAAGGTCACGCTGATCGCGAGTCCGTCCAGTCCATCGGTCAGGTTCACCGCGTTGGAAAAACCCAGCAGCACGATCACGATGAAAAACAGATACAGGATCGGACCAATAAAGCTGACGCCGCTTGGCTCGGCCGTGGCCTTCAAGAACGGAATACTGACGTTCCAGGAGTAGTCGCTCGCGAAGTATTTCGTTAAGACAAACAGCACTACCCAAACGAAGATCGCCACCAGCAACTGACCGAGCAGCTTTTGTTTTCCGGTTAGACCAAGACTTCGCTGCTTGGCCATCTTTAAGTAGTCGTCGGCGAAGCCAATCGCTCCGAACGCCAGCGTGGCAATCACCACCGTCCAAACATACACACTGGTCAGCTTGGCCCAGAGCAGCGTGGAGACGATGACGGAACCCACGATGAGCACGCCCCCCATGGTTGGCGTACCACGCTTTGCCATGTGCCCCTGCGGTCCCTCTTCGCGAATCTGTTGCCCAATGTTCCATCTACGTAATGCTTCAATCAGTTTGCCGCCAAACATGAGTGAAAGCAGGAGCGCAGTAACCGTGGCATAGGCCGTGCGAAACGTTACATACTGAAATACATTCAACGCCTTTACGAGATACCATTCCTTGTCTTTGAAATGGTTAAAGACCAGCTCGTATAGGATGTAGTAAATCATTCTCGATTTTTCGACCTGCCGCCAACTGCTCTATTCGCCTTCAGGCTACGGCCCGGGTTCCTCGTCGGCACCGGCCAAAGGAAAACGCGCCTTAATGGCTGCGACTATCCTATCAGTCGCCACCCCTCGCGACCCTTTAACCAGCACGAGATCCCCCGCCCTGATTCGACTGAGCAAGGCATCAGATGCCTCATCAGCGCTTTCGAAGAACTCCGTCTCCTTTAGTCCCGCCTCCTTCGCGCCGGCAACCAGCTCGCTGGCCAGTCCCCGAACCCCCCAAAGCAGATCCACGCCCGCTCGAACAATGTCGCGTCCAGCTTCGCGATGAAGGGCAGCGGCGTCCGGCCCCAACTCCAGCATCTCTCCGGCGATGACGATACGTCGCCGGGAATTGCTCCCACCTTCGGCGATGGTCAGCACCATATTGATCAATGAACGCGGATTTGAATTATAAGAATCGTCGACAACTCTGAAACCCGCCGCAAAATCCAGGACCTCCCCCCGCATTCGCGGCGGCCTCGCCGTGCCTAACGCCTCAGCTATCTGCTCGGGCGTGATCTCGAAGGAGGTCGCTACCGCCGCGGCGGCAAGTGCGTTCATCAAATTGTGACGGCCGCTCATCGGCAGCGTTGCGGGCGACTCTCCCAGGGGCGTCACCAAATGAAACTTGATCAGACCAAGCTGTCCAGTTTCGATCTCCCTGGCACTTACGTCCGCAGGCTTTTGAATACCAAACGTGAGAATGCGTCCATTATGTTTGTCGCGCATCCTCATGACCCATTCGTCGTCAGCGTTGAGAACAGCGGTACCTCCAGGCTTCAACCCTTCAATCAATTCAGCCTTGGCGGCGGCAATATTCTCGATACTGCCGAGATGCTCCAGATGAACGGGCGCGATCATCAGTTCGACCGCGACATCGGGTGGAGTAATCCTGGTCAACCGTTGAATCTCATGAGTGGGCGACGACATGCCCATCTCGAGCACGGCCACATCAAACTCCGCCGGCGATCTGCCCTCGCTTACCATTCGCAACACCGAGAGCGGCAGGCCCAGACCGTTGTTGTAGTTTCGCTCGCTCTTGAGTACCCGAAGGCCAGTCGAGTTCAACAGATGAGCTGTCAATTCCTTGGCTGTAGTCTTCCCCGCGCTACCGGTGATTCCCACCACCGGTTTCGCCCAGGCTGTGTAAACGCGGTGGGCCAGTGTTTGCAAAGCTGCGATCGCATCCGGCACCAGGAGGAGCCGACCTCGCAAGGCCATGAGCTTCTGATCGCCAGGTACCCGGTCGGCGCGCCCGACTGCGGCGAGAGCACCTTTGCCAAACGCATCCTGCAGAAATTGGTGACCATCGGCAAAGCTGCCGTTGAAACCGGCGCGGACGTAGTCTTCCTGCGAAAGTGCGAAGAATAGTTCGCCCGGTTTCACCGCTCGCGAGTCAATCGAAAAGTCTAGAATTTCTTTGTCAAACAACTCGGGGTCTAGCGCGCTCGTGTCTGCCCCCATCAAAACCGATGCTTCGCCAACCTTCACGTGATTCCAACCTCTTGCCCAGCGATCTCTTCAAACTTGAGTTCTTCCGCCCGAGAACCTCCCACCGCAGACGCTGTCTCCAGGCGTTCGGTAGACTCCGCTGGATCGTTGGCACCTTCAAGAGGACGAGTTTCGGGTAGCACACTTGGCTGTGCTCGGTGAAACCGGTTGGACCGCACGCGCTTTCGACACGCTGTCACCCGATTTCTTAGACCGTTCCCAGTTCCAAATATCTCGTTCTGGTTGCTCAACATTCGCGGGGGAATCATCTGCTTGCTCCGTGAAAGTTTTGGCTAATTTAGTTCAATTAAATCTCCCGAAATCAACGTAAACCGTTTGTCCGTTGCGCAATTCAGCTCCCGACTGAGGCGTTTGCCTTACTACTCGTCCTTCGCCGTGAGCCTCGAGTTGCATTCCCAGTTGCGCACACGCGCGAACAACATCTCGGACGCTCAATCCACGCAGATCGGGCATCAGAATGGCCTTGTTTGTCGCCACGGCGAAAACGACTTCGCCTCCCCTGCCGCCTCGGTTCGCAACCTGAGGCATGGTGGATGCCCGCGACTGTTCCTGGCGAATCGCCTCTTCGCGCTGCTGTGATTCCTCTTTGGGCGACTCAGCCACACGCGCCAGCAGCGGCGGCGGGTCCTCGAAATCGGTGTCCGGCATCACGTCCAATTCCGGCAGCACCTGCTCGGCAATTGCGCGAAACACTGGGGCGGCCACGTCGCCACCGTGGTATGCGCCGGCCGGCTCGTCGATGACGACGATAATCACTACCGCCGGATTATTAACCGGCGCGAATCCGACGAACGACGCGATGTGTTTGGTCGCCGAATATGCTTTCGTATCCGGGTCTATCTTCTGTGCAGTTCCGGTTTTGCCCGCGGCACTATACCCGTCCAACTGTGCCTTTTTGGCGGTGCCGTTGAGTGTTACCCCTTCCAGCATGCCTCTCAAAGCGGTTGCTGTTTCTTTACTAATCACCTTTCGGTGTTCCGGGTTGGAACGAAAGACGGTCGCGCCTGCAGAGTTTCGAATTTCACGAATTACGTGTGGCGCCACCCGAACTCCGTCATTGGCGAGAGCCCCAAAAGCGGCCGCCATCTGCAGGGGAGTAACTCCAACCTCCTGGCCTATCGCAACCGACCCAATCGAGGATGGTTGCCAACGGCTGACCGGGCGCAAGATGCCGACTGTCTCGCCGGGCAATTCAATGCCGGTCCGCGAACCGAACCCAAACCGGGTGATGTAGTCGTGCATCGTTTGGTCGCCTACGCGAATACCGAGCTTGATAGCGGCTACGTTGCTCGACTTTGCCAGCGCGTCGGCAAGGGTTAGGGAGCCAAACGGATGGTGGTCGCGAATTACCCGCTTGGCGACTGTGATCGAACCCATCTGGCAATCAATCAGATCGGTAGGTTTCGCAAGTCCCTTCTCGAGCGCCGCCGAGAAGGCTACGACCTTAAAGGTGGATCCCGGCTCGTAAATGCTCTCGAGTGCCCAGTTTGATCGAGTTGCGGGTAACGCGGAGCCTACATTGTTGGGATCGAAAGTAGGCACGTTTGCCAGTGCCAGGATCTCGCCCGTATGCGGATCCAGCACGATCGCAGTTCCCGACTTTGCGTTGGATTGCGAGACAGCTGCAGCTAAGGCTGATTCAGCGTGGTGTTGGATGGTTTGGTCCAACGTCAGAACGATCGTCTGGCCTGCGCGGCCGGGAACCTCCGAGCTTTCGTAAGCCATTCCTCGGCGGTCTTTCTCTATGAAGAGCTTCCCGGGTTCGCCGACGATCTTTTCGTTATATACCTGTTCGATCCCACCCAGCCCGTTGCCATCAAGACCA
>DATKIS010000287.1:0-3240 GCA_035543975.1 Pyrinomonadaceae bacterium | reverse complement strand
TTCAGAGCAATCGCTTCGCGTTTCAGAACGCGCTCGCCGAAACCGGCGAGGAGAAACAGAATCCGTGGTTGCTGCTTGAGCGCCAGTTTCCGGACGGCGCCGTGCCGGTGATCGTCGATGCTAACTCCATGAACTACGTGCTCCACCTAAAGCTGGGCGAAGACTTCATCCTTAATCGCCCGGACGGTCCGCTTCACCTGCGTCTGGTCGGATCGCTGGCCGACAGCGTCTTTCAAAGCGAGCTGCTGATGGCGGAAAAGCATTTTCTGCGGCTCTTCCCCGAACAGCAGGGCTACCGCTTCTTTCTGATTGATACGGGCGAGTCTCAAGCTCCAAACGCGATTGCCGCAACCCTGGAAGACCGGCTCACGGATTTCGGCTTTGACGTTGTGCCTATCTCCGAACGGTTGGCAAGCTTTCATCGCGTCGAAAACACCTATCTCTCTACATTCCAGATGTTGGGAGGCCTCGGACTGCTCCTGGGAACGTTTGGACTGGCGGCCGTGTTGTTGCGCAACGTACTGGAGCGACGTCGAGAGCTCGCCTTGCTTCGCGCCGTCGGTTACAACTCTTCGCGGTTTATGTTGATGGTGGTGGCCGAGAATCTGTTCTTGCTGGTCTTTGGGTTGGTGACTGGAACCGCCTGCGCCCTGCTGGCTATCGCACCAGTGTTTTTCGCGCGCGGCGGGCAACTGCCCAACGTTTCGCTGGGCTTGTTGCTACTCGCGGTATTAATATCAGGGCTGACAGCATCGATAGTAGCCACATGGGCAGCACTCAGGTCGCCGTTGCTCCCTGCTCTACGCGCCGAGTAAAACCGGCGGCGAGGGGTTGTCTTCCTTGATGTAATTTTGTGGATTATATTTTTCCGATCCTAAACATACGATCCACGAACTTACACGAACGCCCACGAATAAGACCGTTGTGCCAAGCAACTGAAGGAGGCTCGAAAATGCGCAAACGAATCTTCGGAACATTTGCTGTAGTAATCTTCTCCCTAACCATCGTTCGCGCCGAGAATTGGCCGCAATGGCGCGGGCCGGCGTTGAATGGCGTGAGCAGTGAAAAGAACCTGCCGGTCAAGTGGACCGCGGAAGAGAACGTGGCCTGGAAAACTGCCATGCCCGGATGGAGTGGGTCGACGCCGGTTATTTGGCGAGATCGGATCTTCCTCAACGTCGCGGAGGGAGATTCTTTGTCGCTCTGGTGTGTGGATAAGGCGAAAGGAACCGTTCTTTGGAAGCAGCCTCTGGGTGCCGGCAACATTAAGATGCGCAAGCAGAATATGTCATCGCCTTCTCCCGTGACTGACGGGAAGAGCGTCTTCATCATGACTGGCACCGGTGTGCTGAAGGGCTTCGACTTCAGCGGCAAAGAGCTCTGGGCACGCGACATTCAAAAGGAGTATGGCGCGTTCGGACTAAACTGGGGCTACGCTTCCTCGCCGTTGCTGTTTGATAATTCGTTGTTCGTTCAGGTGCTCCACGGAATGAAAACCGACGAGCCTTCTTACCTCCTGCGCATCGACGCCAAGAATGGAAAGACACTCTGGAAGGTGGAACGGCCCACCAATGCCCAACGGGAATCACCTGATTCATATTCAACGCCCGGACTACTGCGCGTCGGCAAGGCCGTCGAAATTGTGATCACCGGAGGCGATTGCGTAACCGGGCACGATCCCGCGACCGGTAAGGAACTGTGGCGCGCCAACGGGCTCAATCCAGACAACAATCCGTTTTATCGGGTCGTAGCGTCTCCGGTGATCTTCAACGAGATCATCTATGCGTCGTCGAAATACAAACCGTTGCTGGCTCTGCGTGCCGGCGGCCGGGGCGACGTCACCACGAGTCACCTGCTCTGGTCAACGCCAAACGGGCCGGATGTGCCAACGCCGGTTACCGATGGCAAATATCTCTACATCGTTAACGACCGCGGCATCATGTGGTGTCTGGACGCTAAGAGCGGAGCTGAGGTCTACGCTCAACAACGCATCAAGCCGGGAAACTACAGTGGGTCGCCAGTGCTGGCGGACGGCAAGATTTATGTCACCAATGAGGACGGACTTACCACCGTGGTTAAGGCCGGGCCGCAGTTTGAAGTGTTGGCCGAGAATGCGCTGAACGATTACTCGCTGAGTTCACCGGCGATTTCCGACGGCCAGATTTTCCTCCGAACCGCGCAGAACCTTTATTGTATTGGGAAGAAGTAGCGATCAAATCAGCAACATGATTGAAACATTTCAGCAGGAACAAGCGAACCACGAAATATCACTCATCGCGTCTTCGTGTTAGTTTGTGATGTTTCGTGGCTCGTTTGTTCTGACTCCAAAGTCATTCAGATTCCGCCCTGGCGGAGATAAGCACCGAGGTACTCATGCATCATTCACAACAAGGTTGGATTCGACAGTTTCTGCTGGTCCTCTTAATCGCGGCGTTTGGCATAACCGTAAGCGCGCAAAACTCCCAACTCGGCAAAGTCGAATTCCCGACCTCCGGGTCGGAAAAAGCGCACGCCCATTTTCTACGCGGTCTCGCCGCCCTCCACTCCTTCTGGTATGAAGAAGCACTCGAAGCCTTTCGCGAGTCGACCAGGATTGAGCCAGACTTCATGATGGGGTACTGGGGCGAGGCGATGGCCCAAAACCACCCGCTCTGGTCCGAACAGGATGCCCCAGCCGCTCGGCAGGTCATTGCTCGAATCAAAGAAGCTCCCAAGCTCACTGCCCGGGAACGCGCATACCTGGGCGCCGTGAAGCTGCTTTACGGCGACGGTGAAAAACGACAGCGCGACGAAGCCTACTCGGCCGCCATGGAGAGGGTTTACCGCGACTTTCCCGAAGACCTCGACGCCGCTGCCTTCTATTCCTTATCGCTCCTCGGCATGATGAGGTCCGACGAAAAGAGTTACCGCCTCCAAGCGCGGGCCGGCGCGATCGCCCTCGAGGTCTACCAAAAGAACCCGAATCACCCCGGCGCTGCCCACTACATCATTCACGCCTTTGACGATCCGGAGCACGCGATTCTGGCGTTGCCGGCAGCGCGGCGTTACGCGAACATTGCTCCGGAAGCACATCACGCCCGCCACATGCCTTCGCATATTTTTCTGCAACTGGGAATGTGGCCGGAGGCGGCGGCTTCTAACGAGGCGGCTTGGGAATCGTCCGACGCCTGGATGAAGCGCAAGAATCTTTCCCCGAGTGTCCGTGATTATCACAGCCTGCACTGGCTGCTCTACGTGTAT
>DATKIS010000286.1:0-2727 GCA_035543975.1 Pyrinomonadaceae bacterium | reverse complement strand
GGCTTGACGCCGCTTCAGTCCGCGGCGGCTTGACGCCGCTTCAGTCCGCGGCGGCTTGACGCCGCTTCAGTCCGCGGCGGCTTGACGCCGACTGCCTGGCCATAACTCAACGAGCGACTCAAAGGACTTCCTACATCCCTGTAGTCGCCTCGTCACGAACCGGCGTCAGGCCGCCGGTGCTCTGGTAGCCAGTCATCCAGCAGAACTCCCACCCACCGATTTAGCGAGAACCCATGGAGAACAGTTAACGACCTGGTTTCGAATCTGGCGGCACCTCATCGTGAACACGCCGTGCCGCCACTAGTGTTGAGTGACACGTTTGTCGCGGCACCGAGGGGTAACAACAAAAACGTCTCGACCGTTTACCCCGCACCAATCAGCATCGCCTGAAATGATCAATAAAAGCCCGACTCAACCCACAACCGCTGTCGACTGTTTGCTGCGGTATAGGTGTTGCTCCTCGGAGTTAGCTGCAATCTTGTGAGACGACATTGCAAATCCCGGTTTTTAGTGGAGTGAAGAAATGGCCCTGGTACTTAGTGGAGGAGAGTTCACCGCCTCGGAACCTCTCAGCGCGAGCACGTTGACTGGATTGAGTGGTCTGGCCCGCAATCGCCCCTTAGTTCTTAATGGTCTGGAATTGCACCAACAGGACCTAACCGAGTTGGCTGAGGAAGCGCAACGAACGGGCAAACCAGTCTGGCCGCGGCACCCGAGTCCGACATTTCAGTTAGTCGTAAAGTGCCGAAATGATCACCAGTCAACGAATTAATGCGCCGGAACCCAGCTGACCTCGAAGGAGCCAGGACCGAACACAACGGACAAATTAAAGTGCGTCGGACATCCCAGTAATGGCGACCAACCTAATCGAGACACCGCCCGGCCCACGCTGGCGGACGCACAGCGAAAAGGCGGTGCTGCATGCTGCCGAACGCTTTTCGTTAACTCGTCCGGTGCGAGACGCGCCGTCAATTTCGCGCGAACTAAAGACCTTTCTAAAGATCGAGGATCAGCGTTTGAAGATTGCACACCGGTGCGGTGCCCCGGGGATTCAAACAGCCTCGGCGCGCAGTGCGGTGCTCGACCTGGTCGTAAAACGGGCTTACCAGGCTGCGGCATTGCTTGGCGAGACTGGCCTCCAGGCTGAGGCGGCTTTCGACAATACTCAAGACCACTTTGCGCTGGTGGCTCTGGGCGGCTACGGCCGTGGTGAGTTAGCTCCTTACTCCGACCTGGACCTTCTGTTTCTGTATTCAAACCACCGGGCCTTGCAAACACGAAGGTTGGTTGAACAAATCCTTCGATTACTTTGGGACGCCGGCCTAACGGTGGGTCCGAGTTTTCGCAGCGTGGGTGATTGTGTGTCAGCCGCTCGGGCTGATCCTCATTTGCAAACGGCATTGGTTACCACTCGCCTGGTGGTTGGCAGTCCAACCATCTACGAGGGACTCCTGCAGGCCCTCGAAAAAGAACGTCGCAAACGCGCGGACACTTCCATCTCCGCTGTCCTGCGCGAACGGGCCGCGAGGTATGCCAAATTTGGCGCTGCCGTATGCCTCCAGGAACCAAACGTGAAAGAGAGCCCCGGCGGAATCCGGGATCTACACACTGCCCTTTGGGTCGGCTATGCGCGGTATGGATGTCGCACCCTGGAGGAGTTGCGTGAGCATGAGGTTATTTCTGAGAGCGAACGAAAGACAGCGTTACGAGCAGCAAATTTTCTTTGGCGGGTCCGTTACGCAGCGCATCTTTCGACCGGGCGGAAAACCGAACGCATGGCGCTCGATCTCCAAACTGCGCTCGCCCGCGAGTTTGGCTATAAGCCCGGAGCTTACCTGCTGGCTTCGGAGAAATTCATGCGCGACTACTATCAGCACGCGCGGGAGTTAAATCAATTCAGTGAAACAGTGATTGCGCGGGCGTCAGAGCAGGAAAAGAAAGTGGGCCGAAGCTGGGGCCGCCGACTTTCCCGGGCTGCCGCCGAGCCGCTGTCAATTAGCAACGGCCGGGTCCAACTGGAAGGTGCAGCGGGGATACTGATGAGTAACCCCATGCTGATCTTCGATGCGTTTGCCCTGGCCCAAGCCGCGGATGTGCCTCTAAGTCAGACTCTGCGCGATAGCATCCGCGAAAGCCTCCCGGCGGTGGATCGGAAGTTTCGCCATTCACCCGAAGCGACCCAAGCCTTCATGAAGCTGCTGAGCCGGCGAGGGCGCGGGGGATATATTCTCCGGTTAATGTATGAGATTGGGTTTCTCACCCGGTTTCTACCCGAGTTTGCCCGCATTAGCTTGCTCATCCAACACGACCTCTATCATCGCTATACGGTCGATGAGCACACCCTCAAAGCGCTTGAAACCCTGGATGAACTCTACGCCAGCCAGGACCGGCAGCGGGCCCACTTACGCACCATCTTCGATGAGATTGAGGATCCCAGTATCCTGTACCTGTCAATTCTTCTGCACGATATCGGGAAAGGCCGTGGGCGAGGCCACATCCCTCGCGGTGCGAAGATCGCTGAACGCATCTGCAAACGGCTCGGGCTGAGCGAACGCCATCCGGGTACCGGCGCCGAGAAGGTCGTGCTTTTGGTCAATCACCATGTGGCCATGGCCCAGCTGGCCCAGCGACGCGATCTCAACGAACCTCACGTCGTCACGGATTTTGCCGCGCAAATGGAAACCCTGGACGCGCTGAATATGTTATTGCTGCTGACTTATTCAGACT
>DATKIS010000285.1:0-2800 GCA_035543975.1 Pyrinomonadaceae bacterium | reverse complement strand
TGCCCTACAACATCGGGCCATAGTCCGGGCAATGCCCAACACACCTGCCCAGATCGGGGAGGGCATGACTGTTTGGACCGCCACCGCCGAAGTCGGTGAGGCGCAGCAGGCGCAGATTCAGGCCGTGTTCGGTGCGCTCGGGCGCGAGATGCATGTTGAAGAGGAGCGGATGATTGATATGGCTACGGCGCTATCGGCGACCGGACCCACCTACACGTTCCTGGTGATGGAAGCGTTGATCGATGCCGGTGTGCACATGGGCTTTTCAAGGCATGTGGCGGAGGAACTCGTGTTGCAAACGATGCTGGGCAGCGTGTTGTTTGCGAGGGAGTCGCGCAAACACCCGGCGGAGCTGCGCAACATGGTGACTTCACCGGGGGGCACATCAGCGGAAGCGATCTATCAAATGGAGAAGGGCAGCCTGAGGACCGTGCTTTCCAAAGCTGTGTGGGCGGCCTATCAGCGGGCAACGGCGCTGGGGAAGAAAGCGAAAGAATAGAGGAATTAGAAAAGAAAAGAATAGACCTATGCGTCCTATAGGTCCTATCCACATTATGGACAATCATCGCAGCAAACTGATCACCGCCGGCGCCGAGCGATCGCCCAATCGCGCGATGCTGCGCGCGGTGGGTTTTGGCGACGCAGATTTCGCCAAGCCGATCGTCGGGGTGGCCAACGGTTACAGCACAATCACACCCTGCAACATGGGCCTGAATGATTTGACTGACCGTGCGATCAGCTCTCTTCGCGAGGCGGGCACCATGCCGCAGGTCTTTGGCACCATCACCGTCAGCGACGGCATCTCCATGGGCACCGAAGGGATGAAATACAGTTTGGTCTCGCGCGAGGTAATCGCCGATTCAATAGAAACTGTCTGCCAGGCGCAGAGCGTTGACGGCTTGTTGGCCGTGGGCGGCTGCGACAAAAACATGCCGGGAGCGATGATCGCGATTGCCCGGATGAACATCCCTTCAATCTTCGTCTACGGCGGGACGATCAAACCGGGCCATTACAACGGTCAGGATCTGACGGTGGTCAGTGCGTTTGAAGCTGTCGGGCAATACTCAGCGCAGCGCATCGGCGAGGCTGAACTGCTCGAGGTCGAGCGACGCGCCTGTCCCGGTGCGGGTTCCTGCGGCGGGATGTTCACGGCCAACACCATGTCTTCAGCAATTGAAGCGATGGGACTGAGCCTGCCCTTCTCGTCGACGATGGCTGCGGAGGATCCGGAAAAAGCAGATAGCTCGGCTGCATCGGGGCAAGTGTTGGCGGCGGCGATTGAGAAACAAATCCTGCCGCGCGACCTTCTCACCAGAGCGGCTTTTGAAAACGCGATCGCCGTGGTGATGGGCGTCGGTGGTTCTACCAATGCCGTCTTACACCTGCTGGCAATTGCACATGCGGCGGAGGTGCCGCTAACCATTGATGACTTCGAAGAGATTCGGCAACGGGTCCCGGTCCTCTGCGACCTGAAGCCTTCGGGCCGCTACGTAGCTACGGACCTGCACCGGGCGGGAGGCATTCCCCAGGTGATGAAGATGTTGCTGTCACACGGGCTGCTCCATGGCGATGCGCTCACCATAACCGGCGAGACCATCGCAGCAGTATTGCAGGACATTCCTGAGGAACCCCGCCCCGACCAGGACGTGATTCATCCATGGTCCAAGCCACTCTATGCCCAGGGTCACCTGGCGATACTCAAAGGCAATCTCGCAGCTGAGGGCGCAGTGGCCAAGATCACCGGCGTCAAAGATCCAAGGTTTACCGGTAAAGCACGCGTGTTCGATTCGGAGGACGGCTGTCTGGAGGCGATCTTATCCGGTGAGATTAAGCCGGGGGATGTGGTCGTAATTCGTTACGAAGGTCCGCGTGGCGGCCCCGGAATGCGCGAAATGCTCGCGCCGACTTCAGCCATTATTGGCGCCGGATTGGGCGATTCGGTGGCCTTGATTACCGATGGCAGGTTCTCTGGCGGCACTTATGGATTGGTGGTTGGACACGTGGCGCCGGAGGCTGCGGTTGGTGGCGCGATAGCGCTGGTTGAAGAAGGCGACTCCATCACAATCGACGCCGAGATGCGTTTGCTTCAACTCAACATATCCGACGAAGAGCTCGAACGCCGGAGATTCTTGTGGCACCCGCCGGCGCCGCGCTACACGCGGGGCGTGCTGGCAAAATATGCGAGCCAGGTGTCCAGCAGCAGTATCGGTGCTGTGACCGATAAGGACTAAGAAGAATAGGTCCTATAGGTCCTATAGGACCAATTAAGGCTCTTATGAACCATCGAATCGAAATCTACGACACCACCCTTCGCGACGGCTCGCAGGGCGAAGGGGTCAACTTTTCCGTTGAAGACAAGTGTCGCGTCGCCGAACAGCTCGATGCCTTCGGTGTGGACTTCATCGAAGGTGGCTGGCCCGGTTCAAATCCGCGTGACCTGGCTTTCTTCGACCGGGCGCGAGGCCTGAAGCTAAAGCACGCCCGCCTGGCCGCCTTCGGTTCCACCCGCCGGCATATCCTCAACTGCGATGACGATCCGAGCATCCAGTCGCTGCTCAAAGCTGAAACTCCCGTCGTCACTATCTTCGGCAAGTCGTGGTTGCTCCACGTCAAAGATGCGTTGCGTCTGAACCCCGATCAAAACCTGGAAATCATCGAAGATACGGTGCGCTATTTATCCAGCCGGGTAGCATGTTTGATCTACGACGCCGAACATTTCTTCGATGGTTACAAGACAGATCCCGACTATGCCCTGGCTACTCTGCGTGCCGCGGCAGCCGGCGGCCCGCACCGGATCGTA
>DATKIS010000284.1:0-2667 GCA_035543975.1 Pyrinomonadaceae bacterium | reverse complement strand
CGTCCGATCGCATCCAAACAGAGCTGGAGCATCGAGCCCGCCGCGAGTTGCACACGTCTGAACGGCCCGGGTTCGAACGCCATTGCTCTGTGCGTTCCAGTTGGTTGACCAGGTGGCGGCATCAAACGGTGCACTGATGGGCGGCCCGGAATTCCAACGGAAGATACCCGTCATCTGCCAGCCCCCGGCGATGGCGTTCAAGACACCGTTTTGAGTGTTGAGCCACCGCCCACGTCCCACCGGCAGTTGCCAGAGGGTGTTCATATTGATGATGTGGCGGATGTCAAAATCGGATACTGAACGATTGTCTGATTGGCGGATCGGGTTGAGGATAAACGCCGAACCATAACTGCCGCTTGATTGCAGCCCTGATGCGTCATCCATGGATTTCGAAAACGTGTAATTGAAGTCCATGGTCAAGGAGTTTCCGAGTCGTTCACGCAGGGAAATGGTACCGGCGTGATAATCAGAGTTGGCAATGGTGCTGAAGGAAGAGAGGGCGCCATATTGCGGCTGGTAGAACAATAGTCCAAAGCCAGCGGCGTCAAGGGAACCATCAATATCAGCCTGGGTAGTGGTCCAATCCGGCCCGTTGAAGATCAAGGCATCGCCGAGTACGGCCTGAGTTGCATTTGAAGCCCAACTGGCGCGGCTGGCTCCCAACATGTTGCGCGCAAAATTGGGCACCCCGCCGAAGAAATTCTCGAAGAAGGGAATCGGCCCCACGCTGGCCAGGGCGGCCTGGAGCACGGCACTGGATGACGAGCTATTGATTCCCTGCGACGCGAAATTGCGTCGAATATCCTCGAGCAATCCTCCCGCTGAGTACCAGTCCATGCCCGACTTGGGATCAACCAAATTGTTGGGCATCATCACATCGCGCGCGGCCAGCAAGTTTCTTCCCATCCTACCCAGGTAGGAGGTCTGGAAGAACAGACCCTTTGGCAGCTGGCGCTCGAAGGTCAGATTCCAGCTGTAGTTGATCGGCGAGACGATCTTGGAATCCAATGATGTTTCGATTCGCAATGAGAAATCTGCCGGTTTTTGCTGCGGGAACGACTGACTTCCCGGAACTACCACGCCCGCCAGGCCGCGCACATCCTGGGCATAGCCAGTGAATAGTGGACAAATCCGGGTCGTGAAGTTGCAATTGTTTGTGGGGCTGGTTTGACTGGAAACAAATCCCAGTGAATTAGCCAAATCAAATCTCACCGCCAACTGTTGTCCGATGTAGTCGTTGGTCACCGCAAACCCGCTGCGGATTACTGACGCTCCGTTTTCTCCGAACAACTTGCCCATAAAGCCGCTGCGAAAATTGGGCGAGTAAGCGATGGCCACTCTGGGCTGGAAGTTGTTCCGGTCCCAGGGATACATATATGGCTGGCCATTCTTCGGTCCGGAAAGGTTGACCTTAAGAGTTTCGGTGTAGTTCTGACCGAGTTTAGCCGCCGCCAACCGGCGTTCGAAGTAAGTGCTCAAGGGGATGTTGGGCGACGCCTCATAGCCCTGAGTCTCATAGATCGGTCTGCTCAGACCATAACGAAGGCCGTAGGTCACCGTCAGGTTTGGCTTAATCTTCCACGAGTCCTGACCGTAAAAGTCGTACTCCTCGGTAGCAAACTCGCGTTCGGTTGGGGTCCCGGAAGGAAGGAGCTTGCCTGCCTTATCAAACGTAAACCGGGCCGTGTAGGTCGATAATCTTCCAATCAAAGCGGTAGCAGCGTTCTGCACGACGGTGCTTTGTCCCGCACCCAGGGGCGAGAAAGCGCCGATAGTGTTTGAGATAATCGTCCCCGAAGATTGGTAGTAGGAGGGGTTTGTGTAGGCCGTATCAAACGCGTTGGCGAAAGTGGTTCGCTTATTACGAATGACGCGAACGTTGGTCCCAAACTGCATCGTGTGATTGCCCTTGATCCACGAAAGGTCATCCGTGAAATTGTGGGTGGGGGTTACGCGAGTCAGCGTCCTGGAATCGAGGACCGGGAAAAAGATGAAACGGAAGTAGATTTCATTCTTTGACGCGTCGCCCTGAGTGGTAAACGCCTCGCGTGTCAGCCCGTAATTGAAGTGATTGACCACATTGTTGCTCAAGCTCCAGGTGTCGCCAAACGCGACGCCCCAGGGATGCGACCAAACGTCCGGGCTGGGTGTGTCGGGAAAGGCGGGTACGCCGGCGATTACGTCATGCTGCACGTTGATCCGCGCAAATATCGAATGCCGATCGGTTAGGTTCAAGTCAAATTTTCCAGAGTGAGCGTTTAGCTTCACCGGCAGCTGGGCATTAAAACGAAAACCGGCGGTGTTCAGCAGTTGGCCCGGCAAGCTGTCACCCGTGGTGCCGAAATCGTTGGCGGGATATTTGGCAGCTGCGGCAGCCAAGGCAGCAACGGCAGCCGGGTTTTGACCATTCAGCGCCGGAAAGATGGTAAGGAAGTTGGCGCTGTTTAGGGTTGTGATTCCACCTGCTGGATTTGTGTAGCGCAATTCGCCACGGCCGAGGCTGGGCAGCGGAACCGTTCGCAATACCGTCGTCTGGCTCGCATCGCGGCGGCCGTCAAAACTGTAGAAGAAGAACAAACGGTTCTTAATGATTGGTCCGCCAATAGCGCCCCCGAAGGTGTTTCGGATGAGCGACGGTTTCTTGACGCCGCTGCGGTTATTGAAAAA
>DATKIS010000283.1:0-4434 GCA_035543975.1 Pyrinomonadaceae bacterium | reverse complement strand
AAACCCGTTTTTCCCCGGGTTGCCAAAAGCGCAACCCGGGGCTGGAATTAGCCAACGCTTTCAGCGTAATTCAAAACATTCCATGGTTCTCGCGATTTGTCTCTCTAGTCTCTGGTTCGACGAGTTTTGCAAGAGGCTCTTCAGCTTGCTTCCTGGCTACCACCCAAGCTAAAGCTTGAACTCTATACGCCTGATTCCGAAGGTTCTTAGTATACTGCCCACTGTTTTCGACATGTCCACTGTTCAGCAAGATTTCGATCGGATAGCTCTGGTCTCGGAAGACGGTGGAGCTCACAACGATCACTATCACAACCTCCTACTGCGGCATTTCCCTGCACATTGTCATAACGCCTTGGAGATCGGGTGTGGCACGGGTGCTTTCGCCCGGCGCATGGCCGAACGTTCCAAGCACGTCCTCGCCCTCGACTTGTCGCCGGAAATGATTCGCCTGGCCCGCGAACGCTCGGCCCAGTTCTCGAATATTGAGTTTCAGCTCGCCGATGTCCTCAAGCTGTCTCTCCCAGCCGAGAGCTTTGATTGCATCGCCAGCATCGCGACCCTGCATCACCTGCCGCTCACCGAAGTTCTGTTGAAGATGAAAGCCGCCCTCAAACCAAATGGCCTGCTGTTGATACTCGACTTGTTCGAGCCGGCAGGTTTGTCAGATTCACTCTTGAACCTCGCCGCCATCCCGGTGAGCGTTGCGTTGAGGTTGAGACATCACGGCCGGCTGCTGCCGAAGCGGGAAGAGCGCGACGCCTGGGCGGCACACGAAGTTCACGATTTGTATCCAACGATGCGCGACGTGAACGCGCTCTGCGCTTCGGTCCTGCCCGGCGCGCAGATCAGAAAGCATCTCCTCTGGCGTTATTCGATTGTCTGGCAAAAACCCGGTAGCCTGCCGTAGTCTTCTCGTGAAGTGAATTCACCGCGGCGTGGCTTTGCCGCCTTCTGTGCGGTAAGGCTTCAGCCTTACCGAAAGCACCATGTGTTTGACTGGAGGCTGCGCCTCCGCGTTGACCTTCACCTCGCACGGAGGGCGTCACAGCCACCAAAGGGCAATAGCGTCAGGGAAGCCAAAGGTTCGTGATTCTTCGTGTGTTATTTAGTGGATCGGTGATTCTCCGCTCGGTCGTTATACTCGCCACCATGATCCGCGCGACCTTGCTCATAATCTTGTTGGTTACTGGTTTGGCTTTGGCAACAGCCCAAACGCCGCCCCCAACTCCGACCGATCAAACGCTCCCGCGCCCCCGCGTCGCCCAAACCGAGATTCCCGACCGCCGGGTCGAATTGAAATCACTGCCGGGCGCCACTCTCTTCACCACCCCGACCTTCAATTCAAACAAGCGCGTCCCCTTGCTGGTTCATTTCCATGGCGCACCCTGGCTGATCGAGACCCATATCGCGCGCTCAATGCCGCAGGCGGCTTTGATCACGGTGCAGCTTGGTTCTGGTTCCAGCGTGTACCGGAAGCCGTTTGAAAAACCGGAACTGTTTCGGGAGTTGCTCGATGAGGCGCGTCAGGTTTTGTCACTCAAACACGGCTGGTCGTCGATAACTTTGACCGGCTTCTCCGCCGGCTACGGCGGCATTCGCCAGATACTCCGCCGCCCGGAACACTTCGCTCTGGTCAACAACGTATTGCTGCTTGACGGCATGCATGCCAGCTACTCACCGGAGGGAAGACCACTTGCTGACGGCGGCCAGATCCTGGCGTCAGACGTCGAAGCCTTTGTCAGCTTCGCTCGCGAAGCCGCCGCCGGCCGGAAGAATCTTGTTATCACCCATTCCGAGATCTTCCCCGGCACATATGCGAGCAACACCGAAACCGCCGACTACCTGCTCAGCCAACTCAACGCCGCGTCAGCGCGACCCGTCGGGAAGACTCTGAAACAAGATTTCCAACGCAAGCTGAAACCGGTGAACGGACCCATCGGAATGCAACAGTTAAGCGAACTGGATAAACGAGGCCTTCACCTACGCGGTTACGCCGGCAACACCGCCCGCGAACACGTGGACTTCCTCCATGCCATGCCCGCCTGGTTTCCGCTGCTGCGGATTAGGTAGTGGCTCCTGTCCGTGTGATCCCGTCCCTCGTGGAATTTCAGAAAAGAGCAAATCGTCGCGCGGAGCGATCTCATCATGAGCCCCGATCTAACGGAATGCGTGTCTGACCTCGACGCCTCTCGTAGGATTGCTGCAAGCATCACGCGGAGCGCTCTCATTAGCACCGTGGCTTTAGCCCGGTGATCGACAACCAACCCCTGCTCTTCTAACCGTTTCGAACGGTTTCTGTTTCAGCGGCCTAAGAGAGAAACCGTTTGAAACGGTTCAGGAATGGATTGGTACCCTATGATCACCGGGCTGAAGCCTCGGTGCTAATGAAATCGCTCCGCGCGTCTAATCATTGAGGTCATATGGAGAGTCCCGGGGGCACCGGGCTGAAGCCTCGGTGCTAATGAGATCGCTCCGCGTGACGCTCGAATTAGCGTTTCTTGCTGATTTCTAATTACTGTTTACTGCCTAGCGAGATTGAGTGATTACTTTTTCAGCAGGATCAGTATCCCCGCGACGATGCCCAGCACCGCCAGGCCAGTCATGACCATTGGCGACAGTTTCATGTTAAGTAACGGCAAGAGGTTGGTCAGAATCAACCACAAGCCAAGTAAAAGCATAGCCAGATTTCTGCCTGCCAAGCTATTTGTTATTGCCATTCGTTCTCCTTGTTTGAAATGCGACCAGACGTGCCGGGTTAAATAGAAAGCCAGAAAGCGAGCGGGGGGGAATTTGCCGGCTTAACAGCTTGCTGTGACGGTTGGTTATTTACTCAAAAGATTCTATCCCGAAACCGACATAACCGGCACTCGGATACACCGTCACCACGCCGAAGGCGTTAAATAACTATTCATTGGTGGGGTCTGCCCGAACACGCAATCGCAGTCCGTGAAGCGAACGGTTGCCAAAGCCCACCAATTCATCGGTCGGGTCTGCCCCAATACGCAATCGCAGTCCGTTAAGCGGACGGCTGAAGCGACCCCTCATCAAAGAACATCATCGACACTAAATCTACTCCCATCTTTCAGCCGTCCGCTTCATGGACTACCCCTCTAGTGCGTCGCAGGTCCCACCGATGAATCGGTGGGCTACTTTCATCCGTCCGCCAAGGGCCGGACTGGGAGTCTTCATTGAGATGTCGGTGTCCGTGCGTCGCGAGCTACCTAATAATCCACTCGGAAAATTGTAGACGATAGGCCACAGACTGCGGGGCATCATTGGGCGCAATATGCGCCTAATGCCAAAACGAGATGAAACGCTTACCGCCTTCGGTCGGAACGTCGCGAAGTCCCGCAACGAACGCGGCTTTTCACAAGACAAACTCGCAGAAGCGGCCAACCTCGACGCATTTATCTCGCCCGCAGGCTTTTACGGCGCGACTTAGCGTAAGCAGTCAACTGGTACCGAGTCAGTGGCCCTGGACAGCAAGCGCTCCCTCTTCCCGCACGCGAATAGGTGGGTCTTTCACCCTGACGGCCAACAACTGCGTTTCGTGGTAGAATTCGCTTAACTCTTGGTCGCAGGTAACACCTATGGCAATGGTCATCACCGAGCGTATCACCAAAACTCCCGGATTCAGGGTGGCAAAGCCTGCATTGCAGGTCACCGGATCCGCGTGATGGACATTGTTAGCTGGCAGGAAGATTTGTCCATGAGCCCGGACGAAATAGTAGCGGCTTATCCAACGCTTACTTTGAGCGACGTTCATGCTGCCCTTGCTTACTACTTCGACAATGTTGAAGAGATTCGCAACGACATTCGCCATAACGAAGACGTGGCCAACCAACTGCGGACAAAGTTTCCTTCCAAACTAGAAGAGAAGCTGCTTGCGGGGGAGATAACCCTCAAGCCGATCACACGCGAGTATGTTCACAGCCTCCGTGGCAAGTTCAAAGGCAAATGTCTGCTGGAGACTCTCATGGCCGAAAAGCAAAAAGACTGAATGCTGTTTGCGGTTTTGTTTTCTGTTTGATTGACGCCACCGTCCCGTTCGGGACGCATTGTCTATCGCCCCAATTCACCCTAATCGAATCCTTCGCTCTCGCGGCTACGCCGCCGCACACTGCGGAAAAGGCTGCGCCTTTCCGACGAGCGCTATTTGTTTCTTTCATGAGGCTCTGCCTCGTGAAAGAGGCGTAGCCTCCAGGAATTCGAGAGAGAGAGCAACGGTAAGGCAGAGCCTTACCGCATTGTGCGGCGGCAAAGCCGCAGACGTCGATTGACCCATCCACCGAAGTCAGCTTCTGTACAAAACTTCCCCGCATACAAAGTTAACCGTCCTGAAAATTGTAGACTATAGGCCACAGACTGCGGGGCATCATTGGGCGCAATATGCGCCTAATGCCAAAACGAGATGAAACGCTTACCGCCTTCGGT
>DATKIS010000282.1:0-6255 GCA_035543975.1 Pyrinomonadaceae bacterium | reverse complement strand
TCATTCATGGGCGACTACAAAATGATCTGGATGATGTTGACCGGCAGGATGGGCAGGGAAGTTGAGCGTTCGCGGCAACATTAGAACCTGGTCGATAGCGAGTCGGTGGTGACAAGCCCTGGTCTTCCCTGTGCTTCCTCAGTGGTCTCCGTGTCTCTGTGGTGGCATCTTCTTCAATCTGAATCCATCACAGAGACACCGAGCCACAGAGGAGGCACCGAGACTTTTGGGCCGCTCTTATCCCCGGTTCCCTTCACCAATCACTTCCGGCATCCACGCCAGCTTATGTAGATTGAGGATGTGCGCCACAAACAGCGCCCGAGCGTAAAATGCCCGCGAAGTGCTGCCGTGCCCACGACCTTTGGTTCTCGCCTGAACATACCTTCCGGTGTCGCCAGTCAAAGCATCGAACCCTTTAGCCCTGATGACCGCTCGAACCGCCTCGTAGTCTTCCTCTACCTGCTTGCGGATCGACGGATTGTCGAGATCAAACTCCGCCGCCGAATGAAGGACCGACGAGGTGTCGTCGACATTCTCAAAGACTCGGGCGACTACAATCATGCTGCGCAGTTTGTCGTAAAGATGACTGTCCTCGAATTTGTTCGCCAGGACCTCACCGGGTTCAATCATGGTAATCGCCATAGACTCCTTAACGCGCACCGTGCCGTCCGCGGCGCGCCGCAGGGGCACCACCTTCAATTCCCATGAACCGAAGTCCGGCGCTTGCAGTGAATTCTGCGGCAGCCCGAGGTATTGTTCGATTACCTGACCCGCCCAGCCCTTGTTCTTGCGCCCGTTCTTCCAAACCGTGACGTGAAATTGATCGGCGAGCGGCCTGAGATCCTTGCCGGAAAGCAGCTTGATTCGCCGCAAGGCTTCCGCCCGCGCAAGCGTCTGAGCTTGAATCGTGAACATTAGGCGAAATAAAAAACTTAAAAGCGGAGGTGAGCGGTAAATTAGGGTAGCAGCAGTATAGAATAGAACTCTGAATATTTGGAGTGCGGCGGCTTGACGCCGCTTTTGTGGGTAGAGATGGAGGGGCGGACTCGCAAGAACGTCGAGCCGCCGGATAACAAAGCGGCGTCGAGCCGCCGCACTCCAAAAAAGATCAACTAATGCGCGGAAACATTCCCATTCCCGAGATTCCCCAAGGCGAAGACCTGTGGTTGATGGTCGCCATCACCTCGGTGCGCGAGAAACGCACTGCCCAGGGCAAGCGTTTTTGCGACGCGACGGCGCGAAACGCAACCGGCTCGCTGGCGCTGAAGATTTGGGGCGAGACGCTCGAGGTCTGGAAAGAGATTAAGCCCGGACTCTGGGGCGTGACCGGCCGCCTCGAATCTTTCCAGGACCGCTCGCAGTTTGTGGTGGCGGAGTATCGGCCGATCACCATCGAGCAGTATCGCGAACACCAAAACGCCGATCCGGTATTGCCGCTGGCCTACACCATGGATATCGAGACCCTGGCGCTGCCTGATTTCCGCGAACGAATCGGACCGCAGCTCGAGCGATTGATGAAGCTGGGAAACATGCGGCTCGAACAGCAACAGCGTTACCTGGAAGACATCGCTGCCGAGGAAGACCGTTGTTACCAACTCGGAGCCTTGAGCGCGGCTTCCGGCCGGATCCTTTCCATCGCCGTCCACCAGGGGCCGGTGCCGGGTCTCGACTTTGGCCGCGTGGAGCAGGCCGAAAGTGTGCGGGTGTTTGGTATCGACGCAGATGGAAACGAAGAGGACGAGAAGCAATCGTTGCTGCGGTTCCTGGCGTACATGAAAGACTTTGACCCGGAGATGGACGAACTCGTGGGCCATAACCTCATTGGTTTTGACCTGCCCTTTATTTTCCAACGCTGCCTGGTCCACGGAATCTCCGCCAAGCCGCTGGTGGACCTGAGCGAGTACCGGGTGCGTGGAGTATTCGACACGATGCACGCGTGGTGGCTGGGAGCGAAGCGATTCGTCAGCCTTGACGATATCGCCTGGGCGTTCGGGATTGAATCAAGCAAGACAGCCACAGTTGAAGGTAGCAAAGTTTTCGACTTGTATCAGGCTGGCCGGCTGGCTGAAATTCGCGAGTACAACATCAACGACGTGCGAGTTACGCGGAAAGTCTACGAGCGGATGGTTGGCTGCTTTGGACGGTAGCTGGGTTCGTCACACTTTAGTTAACCGCCAAGACGCCGAGACGCAGAGTCGCCAAACGATCGACCGCTAGCGAACATCCCGCGACAACCGCTTAAGTCAGAACCACCTGCGTCAGCGGGTGGGCTTCTACTGAGCCGGACGCAGAGTTGGCAAGAGATCGATAAAAGATTAGAGAATTATAGAACGGTGTTCCACTTCAAACCGCTTAGCTGTAGGTCTGATCTCGGCGGTCTCGGCTCAGTGTCTTGGCGGTTAATCCGTGGTCACGCCAGCGACAAACTGAAGTGTTGTCGAACATTAAGAATTGCACCTGCGGCCCGTGATTGGGCCGCTGTTTCGCGTTTGCAACAGCTTTTGGTAGACTCTCTTTCCTAACGTAATGGACACTCAGATTCTCTTCATTGTCTTTTTTCTGGTGGGCGCCGGCCTGGGCGTGGCGGCCGGTTGGTTTCTGCTTAAGACTAAAGCGAGTTCCGCGAGTGCGGCCGATCTGGCAACCTTGAACGAACGTTTAGCGGGCAGGGAGGCAGAGTTAGTCCGCCTGCAGTCGGCTTTTGATAGCGAGGTTGCCGAACACCGGCATTCTCGCGAAGGCAACGCCCAGCTGAAAGCCCAACTCGAGGGCGAGCGCCGCGCTGCCCAGGAACGGAAGGACGCATTCAAAATAGCGGCCGACGAGTTGTCAGAGAAATTCTCAGCGCTTTCCCGCGACGCGCTGAAGGACAACAATCTGTCTTTTCTCCAGCTGGCCAATTCGACGCTCGAGAAATTTCAGCACACGGCTAAGGGAGATCTGGAGTCGAGACAGAAGGCGATTGACCAGCTGGTTAAGCCGCTCAAGGAGTCGCTGGAAAAAGTTGACGGCCGCATTGGCGAGATGGAGAAGGCCCGGGCAGGGGCCTACGCCGAACTGCGCGAACAAGTGAAAGCCCTCGCCACTTCCCAACTCCAGCTTCAGGCCGAAACCGGAAACCTGGTAAATGCTTTGCGGGCTCCACACGTGCGCGGGCGCTGGGGTGAGATTCAACTGCGGCGGGTGGTTGAGTTGGCGGGCATGCTGCAGTACTGCGACTTTGTCGAACAGGAAACTGTGGTGACCGCGGATGGTCGCATTCGGCCCGACGTCATTGTGCGCCTTCCCGGGAATCGCACGATCGTGATCGATGCAAAGGTTCCCTTTGATGCCTTTTATGAATCGATCTCCACCAAGGATGAGGTGGTACGCAGCGCGCGGTTGAAAGATCACGCGCGCCTGGTGCGTACGCACATCGGTTCTTTGAGTAAGAAGTCGTATTGGGAATCCGTGCAACCGACCCCGGAGTTTGTCCTGCTCTTCTTGCCCGGTGAAACCTTCTATAGCGCAGCGCTCGAAATTGATCCCAAATTAATTGAAGACGGGGTGACCCAGGGCGTCATCATTGCTACTCCGACTACCCTCATCGCGCTGTTGAAAGCGGTGTCTTACGGATGGCGTCAGGAGCAGATGGCCACGAACGCGCAGGAAGTCAGCAAACTGGGCAAGGACCTCTATGATCGCCTGCGCACCTTCACCAACTATTTCGCCGATATCGGCAAGGGACTGGATCGCGCGTTGGATTCCTACAACCGTGGGGTTGGTTCGCTGGAAGCTCGGGTGCTCGTCACCGCGCGAAAGTTTAAAGAACGAGGGGCAATCGCCGGCGAAGATATTGAGACGCTCGAACCGATTGACAAACTTGCGCGGCCGCTGAGTCTGGATGAGGGCGGACTCTTTCCGGATTTGGTGGCAGCTGAAACAGAAGTAGCCCCAGACGATTCGTTCCCGCTGCTCAACGCTAAAGGTGCAGGCGGCGGTGAATCGTAGAAAGGAACATCCACCGATTACGCAGATTACACAGATAGAAACGGCCTCCCGAGCCGCGAAAGATCCGCGCTGAATCTGTGAAATCTGCGTAATCGGTGGATAACGCTTTGTCAAAAGAAATCTGGCTAGGCCCGCTCCTCGGTAATAATCGCTCGCGTCTGATTGAGCGTTGCGCGGATCTGGTCGCCCAGGGCAAAGGCGACACCTTCCTCTATCTCGCGGCTTCCCACCCTCTGCTTGAATTAGTCACTGAACAGATTCTGGATGGCGCTCGTAACCGGGGGCTCTGGGGTGAACTTCCAGTTTATCTCTTCCGTGGATTTGTCAGGCAGGTGCTGTCGAAAGCGGTCGATGAACAAACGGGCGAAAGGCTGCCTCCTCGCGTTCCCATCGATCGCGAGGAACTGCCACTGAAGCGCAGCCTGGTTTCCCAGATTTTGTCGCGTCTAGCTGCCGCGGGCCAACTCAAGGCTATCGGACCATTGGCTCATCGCGAAGGATGCGTCAATACCATCGCAACCTTGATGGGCGAGATCGAGCGGGCCGCGAAATCGCCGGCTGAAGTGGCCACCATAGTCGCGACCCGCCGGAGCGATCTCGCGCACGACCGCGGTAAAACTCCGGCGGGAACAGCTTCGGAGCTCGTTCATTCGCAGGTTGATTTCGACGAAGAAGTGGCCCTGATTTACAAGACCTATTCGGAGTTGCTAAACCGGCATCAGCTCACCGAAGCAGATGCGGATCAATTGCGGGCGTTACAGGTTTTGAGCGGTGAACTCGACGGGCGCAATTGGAAAGTTTCGTCGCTCTCGCAGGTGCAGCTGCTCGTGCTCGATGGCTTCTTTGATTTCACTCCGGTGCAGGGTGAGATTTTGCAGCGGCTCATCCCACGGATTCCGGAAGTCGTCGTTAACCTCAACCACGACGAGCGCAATCAGGAGATTTTTCTACCGTTTGAAGAGACCATTGACCGGCTGTCGGCGATTGCGCCCTTTACTCAAAAGCGAAGTACTGCAGTTTTTCCGACTCTCGGCGCGCTTTCGGAACTGCGTGAGAGACTCTTCAACCCGAGTGTGTCCGACAAAGTGTCCGACACACTTCAGTTTGTCGCCGACGTTCCCGACAAAGCCCCTGCCACTTCTCCAGCTCCGGCCCCGACCGAGCAGGCGGCTACCAAACAATCCGAAATCCGCTACTTCGAATGTGGCGATCGCGACACCGAAATTCGCGCCATCGCAAAAGAGATCAAACGCCTGGTTGTGCGCGAAGGCTACCGCCTGGTTGATATCGCCCTGGTAGTTCGTCAACGAGCTTCTTACGCGGAAACTATCGCGCGCGTAATGCGCGAGGAGCAGCTGCCCTGCAACCTGGAATGGCGCGTCGAGGCGAACGACATTCCCGGCTTACGTGCCGCGCTCAAGCTCTTCGACATTTTGGAGCAGCTTTCAACCGACCCCGCCCCTCCGAGAATTTCGCAGCTGGCTGATCTGATCAAGTCGGAATACTTCCGGCTTAATGATCAAGAGCTGAATGCGCTCTCCGTGCGCTTCGACGCCGAGTATGCCGGCCTGTTACGAGAAACTGACGCGCACGGCAGCGCTGAAGAGGAAGCCAGGCGCAAGAAGCGTTACCGGATTGGTGTCTGGGACGCGGACGCTCTGGAGAACGCTTTCGCCTATGTCGGCAGTGAGCTCCGTGTGAGTGATTGGCTGACCAGGGCCGGGAAGTTGATCAAGGAACTTCCCGGCGCCGAGGCCACGCGTGAACTACTGAACATCGACTCCGCGGAACAGGCGAGAGATCCCGATGAGGCCGACCAGATTGAAAACGCGGAAACGGCGAAAGTCGATTCAACGGAAGTTGAACGGAAAAGACGGCCATCGCGCGACATTCATCCAGCCACACTCGCCTGGACGTCGCTCGTGATTCAGGCTTTTGCTCAGTCGATCCAGGCCGTGGATCGGCAGGGCAGCCCTGCATACTTGCGACTTCAACTGATGGGCTTGTTGGAGCAGCTCAATTTCCGGCACCAAATCACGGGGCCGACGAGAAATGCAGTTGAGGATGAAGACCTGCCGCAAGTGATGCTCAACTATCACAGCCTCGAAGCGCTGCGGCGCGCGTTTGCGGCGACGATTAAGAGCATGGAGGTGTCAGAACCACCTGCGTTAGCGGGTGGTGTAGCCGTTGCCGGTGCTCGACCAGCCGGCCCATCAGGTGGCGTAGCTATGTCAGAACCACCTGCGTCAGCGGGTGGTGTAGCCG
>DATKIS010000281.1:0-2553 GCA_035543975.1 Pyrinomonadaceae bacterium | reverse complement strand
TGACCACGGTCGTCGGTGTGGTAATTGGCATGGCCCGCGAAGATGTGGGTATCTGTCCCGCAAATCCCCACGGCCGCCACGCGCACCAGGATATCGAAGGCCGAAACCTGTGGACGCGGAACATCGCGGACTTCGAGCCGGCCGACATCAACCAGCACCGCAGCTTTCATCATTGCGGTCTTCACCCAGTGTAATAGGACCTATTGGACATAATTAGACATATTGGACCTATGACTTCTTCGCTTGCACTACCCGGCCCGGAGTTCAGCTTCAATGTCGCTGGTATCGAGTCGCCCAGCATCTCTCAAAGCGACAAATTTTTCTATAGTTTCCTTGATACCAACTTCCAGGGTTGTCGACGGCAGGTTCCCAACCGCTCGCCTAATCGCAGCATCGTCGATCGCTGCCGCTATCGGAATTGCGGGGCCGCCAAACGTAGCCAGATCGCTACCAGCGAATTTGTTTATGACCTCTACAATCCGTGACACTGCGACTGTCTCGCCATGAAGGTTGAAAACGTGGGCCCCTTCCGGTGCGCCATCGGCGCAGGCAATGAAGGCCGCCGCCGTGTCGGCGACATATTGGAAATCGGTGGCGCCGCCAAATCGAATATGAAACGGAACCCCCAGGACCGCCGCTTTCATCGCCTTGGTCGGGTCACTGGTTAGCCCGGCATCGCGATTGACGCCGTAAACCGTCAGCGGCCTGAGACCCACGCTGGAGAGCCCGTGATTCAGAAAATAGACTCGCGCGCTACCCTCGTTCGTTCGCTTGAAGACACCGTAATGAGTGCTCGGCTCACAAACAGCCGTTTCATCAAGCGGCTGGTCGTCCTCGCTCATTCCAAAGACGGCAGCTGAGCTAGCGTAAACTACTCGCTCAATCCCGGCCGCTCGGGCAGCTTCGAAAACATTTAACGTTCCGACCACATTCACGAGCGCCCCCGTGGCCGGGTCGGCCTGACAAGCCGGCACCTGCAGGCCTGCCAGGTGAATGATGCGTTTGGCTACTGAATTCCTGACCGCCGCCAGCACTGACGGAGCATCAGTAATATCAGCCGTGACGAAGCGAACCTGGCCCAAATCTTCAGGGTTCATTATCGCACTCAGCCGCCTCGCGTCGTCGCTGCGATCAAAGACTTCCACCGTATCGCCACGCTCGGCGAGTGCTTTCACGATCCACGAGCCGATACAACCCTGGGCGCCGGTGATGAAATATGTTTCAGGCATGCTACTGTGCTGGCTCTAAAGTTCGATTAATAACTCGGCGGCCGAAGTTACACGACCCCAGGTCCAAAGGACCGACAGTTAATAGCCACGTCCGTGAGGACGTGGATAGCAAAACTCATAGCGTTAGAGGCCTGGAGGGCCGACACTCGTTGAGCCAAGCACGTAACTGGTTCCGCACCTTCGGCACTCCTCGTCTTCGGGGTTCCTGATCCTCGCCCTGACGGGCCAGGCAATTGACTGTCGGTCCTTCGGACCTGAGTTCAGGGACGCCCCGGCCAACTCGACTGTCAGAAACGTCATAGGCAGCACGACCGGCGAAGCTTCTCTTTAAAGTTGGTAGAATTCTGTCGCGTTTCCGCTGAAGATCATAGTCCACTCTTCCTCTTTGATTTCACGGAGCAGGTACTGAAACGCACCCAACACTTCCGGATATGGAGCCGCGAGTAAGCAGACAGGCCAGTCGCTGCCAAACATCAACCGGGCCGGGCCGAAGAATTCAAGCGCCCGTTCGACGAACGGCCGCAAATCCTCAGCGTCCCACGAACTATGATTGGCTTCGGTAACCAGCCCGGAGAGTTTACAGGAAACATTCGGGTAGGCTGCGACGGCTTTTAGAGCTTTGGCCCAGGCTGCGATTTCGTCCGGAGTACCAGCCGCGATCGGCGGCTTGGCCAAGTGGTCGACCACCAGGCGAAGCTGCGGAGAAGCTGCGGCCACCGTTTCCACATGCGCGAGGTGGCGCGTATGAACCAGCAAGTCGAACGCGACGTTGTGCTTTTCCAGTGTCTGCAGCCCACGGATGACTTCGGGGCGGCTTAACCAGTCATCTGCGGGTTCACTCTCCACCAGGTGCCGCACACCCTTGAATTTCGGATGGGACTTGAAGCCTTCCAGATCCCTGGACATTTCGGGATCAGTTAGGTCGACCCAGCCGACTACGCCGGCGATGAATTGATGACGCTCGGCTAGATTCAGCAACCATTCAGTTTCAGGCAAGCTATTGCTGGCCTGGACCAGGATGGTTCCGACGACCGCGTTTCGGTCCAGGATCGGCTCGAGCGTTTCCGGCAAATAGTCACGATAAAGCACGCCCAGGTCCGGAGTCATCCAAGGGTAATCGAAGCGACCCACCTGCCAGAAATGCTGATGACTGTCGATGATCATGTTCTGCCACTCGCGTGCGTCTTTGGAGTGCGGCGGCTCGACGCCGCTTTCGTCCGCGGCGGCTTGACGCCGCTTTGGAGTGCGGCGGCTCGACGCCGCTTTGGAGTAGAATCACGTCGCACGCTGGCGGCGTCGAGCCGCCGGATACCAAAGCGGCGTC
>DATKIS010000280.1:0-4157 GCA_035543975.1 Pyrinomonadaceae bacterium | reverse complement strand
ACAATCGGCGGGATCTTTCTTTTGCTGTTCCCGTCGATGGGAGGTAAGCCGACCAATGCGAAAGAAAAAATCATCGCCATGATAGTTTTTGTGATTGGGCTGGCGGCGGGATTGGTTAACTGGTACCTGATGGATCCCGGCTTCTTCGGCCACTGATTACCGATGAATAGCGATCCACTAACTGACACTAAACAGCACCATCGATATCGAAAACTTTGGTTTCACGAGAGTCCATCCTTCAATCCGGGGGTTGATGCCGCCCAGGCTGATTGAGCGCTTGGGTCAGGGTTACTAGACAAACTATTCGCCCCGAGAAAGCTTTTCACGTCCGCAGGTGAGCGCAGCCAGATGACTTGCTTCTGAGTTGTCATCAGCAGCTTGACGATCTTCGGTCTGGTCCGCTCGTGGTAGTCCCAAACCCACTTGATGAATTCCCAGTTCAGTCTTTCCGGACAACCTTCAGCCATATCCGGGCGGCGCTGGTTGCGGTACAGCATCGCTCTTTTGATCAGACGCCACACACAGAGCAGGCGAGGCATGTCCAGGAAGATTACCGTGTCACTTGCTTCAAGTCTCATTTCGATAGTGCCAGAGTAATTCCCGTCCATTATCCAGGCACCGCGGCTGAGCAATTCTTCTACTGTCGTTCGCCACTCAGGCTTCGGCATCTCAACCCAGCCGGCACGCCAGTAGATGGAATCGAGATGAATTACTTCAAGCTCTAGTAATGTTCCCAGCCGCCGGGCGAAAGTTGACTTGCCGGAGCCACCCGACCCGATCACGAGTATTTTTCTCATCTTCGCAGGTTGAGCCTGGATGACAATCTGATTCGGCATTTCAATGGCCGTCATATTCCGCTAACCGCCCCCGCCATCCGTAAGAGTTAAGCGATAGTGATGATCAATGAGCGAAATAGTAATTATGAACAATACGTAAACCAACATGGCAATGAATAGTTTCTTACCGATTTGCTTTCGCGAAGCGACCCAACCCAGATAGAAAAAGCACGAAGCGAAGACAACGCTTACACCTATGAACAACAGCGCCAGTCTTCTCTGGGCGTACCCCAATTCAGTTATGAAACCGTCTGGAAACCCGAGCAGGTGGATGTACTCCAGATCAGCACGGAGTGATAAGGCTAAAGCCACACACCCAATAACGAAGGCAAAGATACGGCCCGGTCTCAAAATGAATTCCCGCTCTCTCGTTTGTGTAACCGCCGCGCTTTCATCGCCTGGTGAAGGTCGCCCGGACACAGGCTCCCAGGGTGAATCTGTTCAACCATCCATTGGTAGGGCGAATCCGGAGTTGTGCCCGTCGCAGCCACGCCTATGAAATTCAGGAGTGGGCCAAAGGCCGCGGCGGGAAGTTTGAGCGAACTCGCTGCCCGGATGTTCCAGTAGGTGTTATACGCGCCTGCGTGTGGCCCACGATTACTTGACCCGCCGCTATCGAATGGACGGCTGCCGGCGCCCACGTCCAGTTGGCTGAACAGACTTGAATAGTTGGCCTCGCGATGGTGATCCATATTTAGATCCACGCCCCGCCCGCGCGAAAATACGGTGTGTAGCGCATACCATTCGACGCTGATGTCGTGGACAAGTTTAGTCTGCACGTCGAAGCCGGTCACCAGATTCTCAGTGCCATGGCTGACATCGATTCCGTGATGCCCATTCGCGCCGCGGGCCTCGGGGACGACCGCGCGGTTAGCGCTGGTGGTGAGTCTCACGTTGCTCACCGTGCAGAAGTTGGTGGAATTCAGGTCAATGGCAAAGTCGCTATTCTGAATTTCCACGTCATTGATCCAACACTGAGCGACATCCTCAAAGAAAAGGGCGTTGTAGCCCTTCTCCTTAAAGTGGCCGGGATAAGCAGACCAGGGAAAATGAATTGACAGGTGTTCGATGCCAACCTCCTGCACCGAGGGCGAAAAGGTGTGTAGCTCGGGCGCCCACTCCAGCCGCACGTCATAGGGTAGAGGTCTTTCCAGTTCAACTTGATTTCCGGAAACCCGTTTTACCCGCGACAAGAAACGGACTACTGAGGGAGTCCCGATGAGGTTGTCTATTGAACCGGGCACCGGCGGCGTCAGATCGCCATAAAGGTAGCGAATCAGTGATCCGGTGGCGGCACTGGTCTTTGGTGGGTCGCTCTCGACCAGACGTATCCACTGTCCTTTTCTGACGGAAGCTGGCGACAATCTCGCGGATGCCGCAGCCCGGTTGGCTGGCGCGGTCGAGATCGTCAGGATCCGGCTCCAGCGTTTTGCCGCTCCGGTTACCGTTGCCAGCCGAGTGCTCGCGTCGATGCGGTCTTTCCCGGTTACGTTGATAAGACCAGGCCGGAAGGACCATTGCGACTGTTCAGTGCCTTTGGCTTTATTGCCGAACAGGTCTTGCAGTGAGTTAGGGAAGGAAAGGATCGTTTCGTTGGGTCCGGCGCCGCGCAGGACCAGGTTTCCTTTGGTGATGTCGATACGTTTGGCAATCACGTAGGTGCCCCTGGGAATGAACAGCACCCCTGTATTGATGGACTCGATGGCTTTTGATAGCGCAGCGGTGTCATCCGTTTTGCCATCACCGGCGGCGTGAAAATCTCGCTTGAGATCCCACTTGGCGGGTGGACTCGGAATATTTGCTTGGCCGGCGTCGTAACCTGCGTAGGAGAAGTCAGGCAATCTGCCCGCTGGCGTCCACTGCGCGCCAGCTGCGCCCCAGAGTGATGAGTAGGTGCAAGGCGCCATGCGAACGCCAGATGGTTTGGTTCCAGTAGGAAGTGAAATTGTTGTTTGCGTCAACACAATAGCCAACGCAAGAGCCGCAATGAAGGTTCGTTTTGCTAGTGGCATCTCTGAAAGGGTCGGACGAAGAAGATCCACGATTTACCCCGAAAGGGGACTGGATAGATTTCGTGGTTGGCGGTGATGTCTAGTGGATCATCCTGCCTGGTTCCAGCGGGCTACAGGTTTCTGTTTCCAGAGCCAAATGATCCAGTCAACATTCTTCGGCTCGCCGCCAAAGTCCTTGAGCCGGGTCATACATTGGCCGCGATGATGTTGGGTATGCATCGCCACCTGGACCAATGCTTCGGCCACCGTAATCATGCAGGGGGGATCCGGAAACCATGGAATGTGGACCGTGCGGGCTAAGGCCGCCGAATCCATGGTGGCGGCGAAGTCGCGCAGGCCGGCATGGACAAACTCAGCGCGGGTTTTTAAGTCCCCGAAAGTTGGTGGCGGTCCGCCGGGCGGTCCTCCCGGAGTCTCACCGTGCAATATCGATAAGAACGCATGCTGAACTCCGATGATATGACCAACCCGCGCGCGTAGCTCCTCGTGGTCGAGCGCCGGAGACTTGGCCCAGGCATTGAAGAATACCGAGTTGGCCCATTCCGCGTGGGCTAACAGATCGCGCAGGAAATCATTCATCACAAGTCCTCCCATCTCAACCGTATCCGCAGATTACACAGATTACCCGGATTCGAAAAGAGCGAAAACATAGCAGGGCGGCACTATTAATCCCCGCCTATCTTTTGTAATCTGTGTAATCTGCGAATACGGTTGGGATGAGGAGACCACAATGGACCAACGCGAGGTGACTTTCTATCGCTGGGAGGATATGCCGAAAGAGAGAGTTTCGGACCTGCTGGACCGCCGGCTAATCACAGGCGATCGGATGATGCTGACGCATGTCTATATCAAGAAGGGCGCCATCGTGCCGCAGCATTCCCATGAGAATGAACAAATCACTTACATCCTCGAGGGTGGCCTGCGTTTCTGGATTGGGGAAGATGAATCACAAGTTATCGACGTGTTTGCGGGGGAGGTTTTGCACATTCCTTCTCTGGTGAAACATAAAGCGGAGGCGCTGGAGGATACGCTGGACGTCGATATCTTCAGCCCGCCACGGCAGGACTGGCTTGATAAGACTGACGATTATCTGCGGCGTCCACCGCGATGATGTGGAGTGCGGCGGCTTGACGCCGCTTTGGTGAAGCGGCGGCTCGACGCCGCGGTCGTAGCTAAAGGCAAGTAGCGGTTGTCGAGTTGACTGGTGACCAAGGCGCGGACAGTGCCTTCAGAAAGCGCCGTTAAGCGGCGCCGACCAAAGCGCCGTCAAGCCGGCGCACTCCAAAGAGCCGCCGCGTAGAGAATTGAG
>DATKIS010000279.1:0-2665 GCA_035543975.1 Pyrinomonadaceae bacterium | reverse complement strand
GCGCTGCAGCAGCGGGCGAAAGCGCCAAAGTTCAGTTTTGTACGTAGCAAGACCGGAATAGGGCAAGGTGCGAATCGGCTGGAAATCTATCCGGTGCGTGGGAGCGGGGGAGAGCGAATGATGCTAGTTTATTTTCCGGAGCTGAAGGTTCTTTACGGTAGCGACCTGGTTCAGCCTGATCGAAATGGCGGTTTCTTCAGTCCTCAGTACTTGAGCGAGGTCGCTGAAATTGTAAATAGCGAAAAACTCGAGGTCGATCGCGTTTACGCAATGCATCTCGATGCAACACCGTGGACTAAGGTTGTGGAGGCACTGAACCGGGCAATGTTGCCGACCAGCAGCAATGGGAATTGAGTTGGAGCGGTTTGAATCGATCAGACCCAGATGGGATCGGATGGGGAAGTAACCTAGAGAATTGAGGCGCACCCGGCCTTGCCAAGCAAAAGCGGCCTCACACTGAGTGCGAGGCCGCTTTCCTTACTACCGAGGAGGGAACTAATTACATCCCCATACCGCTCATACCGCCCATGCCGCCTGGCATTGCCGGGCTTCCCTTGTCGTCCTCGGGAATCTCGGAAACCATGGCCTCGGTGGTAAGCATGAGACCCGCGATTGAAGCGGCATTCTGCAACGCCGTCCGAGTAACCTTGGCAGGATCGATAACGCCCGCCTTGACCAGGTCTTCGTAAGTTTCGGTCTGTGCGTTGAAGCCAAAGCTGTCGTTCTTCTCGGAACGAACGCGTTCGACCACCACTGCGCCTTCTTTGCCGGCGTTCTGGACGATCTGGCGGAGTGGCTCCTCGAGTGCGCGACGAACGATGTTGACGCCGATTTGCTCGTCTGAATCGCCTTCGCCTTCTTTATTGATCTGAAACTTCTCGAGCGCCTTTGCTGCGCGAACCAAGGCAACCCCGCCACCTGGGACGATGCCTTCCTCAACTGCCGCACGGGTCGCATGCATCGCATCCTCGACGCGGGCTTTCTTTTCTTTCATTTCCGTTTCAGTGGCTGCGCCGACTTTGATTACTGCGACACCACCCACCAACTTAGCCAGACGCTCTTGGAGTTTCTCACGATCGTAGTCAGAGGAAGTCTCCTCAATCTGAGCCCGCAAGGTCTTGACGCGGCCTTCGATGTCTGACTGTTTGCCAGCGCCTTCGACAATGGTCGTGTTGTCCTTGTCGATGGTGACCTTCTTGGCGCGACCCAAATCTTCGAGCTTGACGTTCTCGAGCTTGATGCCGAGATCTTCGCTGATGACCTTGCCACCCGTCAGGATCGCAATGTCTTCGAGCATGGCTTTCCGACGATCCCCGAAACCTGGAGCCTTAACCGCCGCGATGTTCAGTGTCCCGCGAAGCTTATTGACTACGAGTGTGGCCAAGGCCTCGCCTTCGACATCTTCAGCAATAATCAGCATCGGCTTGCCCATTTTCGCAACTTGTTCGAGCAGGGGCAGCAGATCTTTCATCGAGCTGATTTTCTTCTCGTGAATAAGAATCAGCGGATTCTCGAGGGCCGCTTCCATACGCTCGGGATCGGTCACGAAGTAGGGGCTGAGGTAGCCGCGATCAAACTGCATTCCCTCAACGACCTCTAGCGAAGTCTCCATCGTCTTCGACTCTTCAACTGTGATGACACCGTCCTTACCCACTTTGTTCATGGCTTCGGCGATGATGTTTCCGATCGTCGAGTCACCATTCGCAGAGACTGTGCCGACTTGAGCAATCATGTCGCCCTTGACGGGCTTTGCCAGTCGCTTGATCTCTTCAGTCGCGCGCTCGACTGCCTTGTCGATGCCACGCTTGAGGGCCATTGGGTTGGCGCCTGCGGCAACCGTCTTCACACCTTCGCGGAAGATTGCTTGTGCGAGCACCGTGGCGGTAGTCGTACCGTCGCCGGCGACGTCAGATGTTTTAGATGCCACTTCCCGAACCATCTGAGCCCCCATGTTCTCGAGTGAATCCTTTAGTTCAATTTCCTTAGCTACTGTGACACCATCCTTGGTTATTGTCGGTGAGCCAAACTTTTTATCAATTACCACGTTGCGGCCCTTGGGACCAAGCGTGATCTTCACAGCGTCGGCGAGCTGGTTGATCCCGCGCAGTATTGCGGCGCGTGACTCTTCGCCATGAACTACTTGCTTTGCCATTCTTTCTTCTCTCCTGCTGAAATTTTTGAGGTTAATTTAGAAACAAAAAGTGCGGCTGAGTCTGAGTGACTACTTGCCGCTCTTCTTGCTGCCGCTTGCTGCGCCGGCGCGTTCGATGATTCCAAGGATTTCATCTTCGCGCATGATCAGCAGCTCTTCACCGTCAATCTTGATTTCAGAACCACTGTATTTACCAAACAGGACGCGATCGCCGGCTTTGACGTCAAGAGACTGTCTCGTACCATCTTCTTTGTATTTTCCAAGGCCGACTGCCACGACCTCGCCTTCCTGCGGTTTCTCTTTAGCTGTATCGGGAATAATTATTCCTCCCCGAACCTGCTCTCCCTCTTCGATACGACGCACGATAACGCGGTCATGTAGAGGTGTAATATTTGTCGCCATGCTATGAAGTTCTCCTTTCAGTTTCCCTTGCAAAATTACGAACGAATTAAATCAAAATCCAACCCCAAAACTTAGCACTCTGTATGGATGAGTGCTAAGAATAAAGCCCTA
>DATKIS010000278.1:0-2699 GCA_035543975.1 Pyrinomonadaceae bacterium | reverse complement strand
TTCTCATCAGCTCAGGTAGTTTCATTGCGCATTATCACTAGACGCGAGTAGTTTGAATGGCAAAAATTGTCGTGTTTGGCACAAGCCAATGGGCGGAACTTGCCCACTTCTACCTGACTCATGATTCTCCGCATGAGGTGGTTGGATTCACCATTGACGGTGACTACCTCAAAGCTCCCGAGTATAAAGGCCTACCAGTTGTTCCTTTTGACGAGGTGGAAAAACATTTCCCTCCGGGTGACTTTCAGATGTTTATTCCGATCAGCTTCAAACGTATGAACCACGTGCGAGCTGAAAAATATCAAAGCGCAAAAGACCGGGGCTACAAGCTGATTAGCTACGTTAGCTCTAAAGCGACCACGTTTCCCGGATTCGAATGTGGCGACAATTGCTTCATCTTAGAAGACAACACAATCCAGCCATTCGTGAAGATCGGTAATAACGTCATCATGTGGAGCGGCAATCACATCGGTCATCACAGCGTGATCAAGGATCATGTGACGATCACCTCCCATGTGGTTATTTCTGGCTGCTGCACGGTGGAACCCCACTGTTTCTTCGGTGTCAACGCGACCGTGCGCGACGAGACGGTAATTGCTCGGGAGACCTTGGTGGGGATGGGCGTGACGATTCTCGCTGACACGAAAGAGTTTGAGGTCTATAAACTTGGGAGCATTCTACCTGCTAGTTTTCGTAGCGATCAGATTAGGAGCCTGTCGCACAAATCAAAAGGGTAACGAAGGATGCACTGGGAAAAAAGAGGACTGATCTTTCAAGCCAAGGGGACTTATGAGTGGATGATGCACCATGCCAGTATCCCCTGCGCCGACAAAATTAGCGAAGAAGTAGTGCGTATTTATTTCGGTCCTCGAGACAGTAGGGGGCGGACCCATACGGCTTTCATCGATGTTGAGGCAGGAGATCCCCAACGGATCATTCGAGTTCACGACCGGCCGGTCTTGAGTCCGGGCCAACTTGGAGGGTTCGATGACAGCGGGGCCATGCCTTCCTGCATCGTCAATCACGAGGGTCGGAAATATCTCTACTATATCGGATGGAACGAAGGTGTGACCGTGCCTTATCGCAATGCTATCGGCGTGGCTGTCAGCGATGACAACGGGATAAGCTTTACCAGAGTCTTCCCCGGACCCGTTATAGACCGTACGTGCAATGAGCCCTTCTTCACGGCGACGCCGTACATCCTGATAGAAAACGGTCTTTGGCGATGCTGGTACGCATCAAGCACCGGATATTTCGTGGTCGAGGGTAAGCCTGAGCCGGTGTACCAGATAAAATATGCTGAGTCGGATGATGGTCTCTCCTGGCGACGGCCCAACCTGACTTGCATACCCTACCAGAGCGAAAGCGAAGCAAACGCCCGGCCCTCGGTAATGAAGGAAGACGACAAGTACTTGATGTGGTATTGCTACCGTGAGAGCGTGGGCTATCGCACTGACAAAGCAAAGAGCTACCGCATGGGCTACGCTGAGTCTCCTGATGGCCTAAGCTGGGTAAGGATGGATGATCGCGTAGGCATTGATCGCTCAGAGTCGGGCTGGGATTCTATGATGATCGCTTACCCTAATGTCTACGAACATGGGGGACGTAAGTACATGCTTTATTGTGGTAACGGCTTCGGCGAAGCGGGATTTGGTTACGCAGTAATGTCCGAATGCTAGGGTCTTATGGCAAAGAGTTTTCGCTCGCCGGGAAAGGTTATTCGTCGCCTCAAGTTGATGCCGCAGGTCGCACGCAACGTGCAGAACTGGCCGTCCTTCATGTATCACTACGCGCTCGGCCTCGTGCCCCGCAAAGCCTATCGTTTTCGCAACGGAGTCTTGCTTAAGATTCAACACGCAACCGAACACGTCCCGATCATGGGGATCTTTCTGCGCTCTGAATATGGGACACCGCCAGGTAATGCCACGATTGTCGATCTTGGAGCCAATATAGGGGCCTTCTCGGTCTACGCCGGGAAGGTAGCGCGCAATACGCGGGTATTCGCTTACGAGCCGTTTGACCGCGCGTACCATGTGATGCGTCAGAACGTTGCTCTGAATGAGCTGGCCGATTCGATTAGCTGTTTCAACTATGCAGTAGCTGGCACCGCTGTCGTGCGAGAGCTTTTTGTCAGCGGGACGGATTTCTTCTTTCCCACTTTGGTTGCTCCGGCAAGACCTCAAAAAATGGTTAGCCAGCAAGTGCGCTGCATTACCCTGGCCGAGATCATTGACGAGAATCGACTGGACCATGTTGATCTCCTCAAGATGGATGTTGAAGGCGGCGAGTATGATATTCTTTACCAGACGCCATATCATTACTTCTCTCGCATTCGTGAGATTCGAATGGAGTATCATAACCTCGACCAGAAAGAGCAGAACCTGAGTGGTCTGAGATTATTTCTGACCTCCCAGGGTTACACCATAACGCACGAGCGAGCGACTAGCGGGAGTAACGGACTTCTGTGGGCGAGTCGCTGAATCGGGGCAAATACAAGGAGAGCGAAATACCCTTGAGCATAGATATCGACCAATACCGCGAGCAGGGCTTCATACTGTTCCGAAACTTTTTCGAGCCGAAGAGAATTGCGCAGATTCAGGAGGAGGCTAAAGAGATTTTCGCCGTCCAAATGCGTCAGCTTGGGTTGTTACCCCAGGGCGAAGTCAGCGAACGGGAATTCAATCTGGGTATGTTCCAAC
>DATKIS010000277.1:0-2444 GCA_035543975.1 Pyrinomonadaceae bacterium | reverse complement strand
TACGCTAACGCTGCACACAAACATGCTTCCGTTTCGTATGTTAAGACTGGCGACGCTACTTGTTTTGGTCTGCCTGCTTCCATTTCACTCCGCCCTAATAGCGCAAACTAGCGGACCGCTGCAGGAGCAAGGCGATGTCCTGCGCGTCTACACCCAACTGGTGCAGACAGACGTCATGGTTTTCGACCGGCAGGGCAAATTCGTCCCCGGTCTCACCAAAGAAGACTTTGAGCTGCGTATTGACGGCAAACCTCGGCCTATCGATTTTTTCGAAAAAATTACCGCGGGCAGTGTAAACGAAGAATCGCAACTGGCGGCGGCGCGTGGTTCGTCAGTGCGTCCAAACAACACCAAGGCCCCGGCCTCAATTCCACTTGATCGCGGCCGGCCCGTTTTCTTCTACATCGATGATCTCCACATGGACCTGACGGGTATGAAGATGACCCGTGAATTGATCACTCGGTTCATCGACAAAGAGATGGGCCAGAACGACGAGGCGGCAGTGTCATCCGCCAGCGGCCAGATTGGATTTCTGCAACAGCTAACTCATGACAAAGCGGTGCTGCGCGCTGCTCTCAAACGACTGAACGTCCGGCAATTCTCTGTGCGAGATTTCGAGAGCCCGCCGATGACCGAATATCAGGCGATGCTGGTTGAGAATTATGATCGCGACCTGACCGAGTATTTCATTGACGAGGTTATTCGGAAAAATCCGGGGACCACGCGAGACACCGCCGAGGCTATGGTTAGGGGTCGCGCCCGTTCGTTAATGGCCCAATCCGGCAACATCACCAGAAATACGCTGATTGGCCTTGAAGGTCTGGTCCGATCGGCGAAAGAGATTCCCGGCCGCAAGTTGGTGTTCTTCATCTCGGGTGGTTTCTTTCTCGGCGAGCGCGGCTCAGACACGATGGATAGACTCCGAAAAATCACGAGTGCCGCGGCCCGCAGTGGCGTGGTGATCTATTCGATGGACGCGCGCGGATTGGTAGCCAGCCTGCGGGATGCGAGTACCGAGTCGCAGTTTGATCTCAGCGGTCGACTGCAGCGCGCTGAAGGTGGCGAACTGAGTGCCTCTCAGGATGCCTTGAATGCCTTGGCGAAAGATACCGGCGGCAAAGCTGTTTTCAACACGAACTCGCTGGGAACGGGACTTTCCAAAGCGTTGAAAGAAACTTCCGTTTACTACTTGCTGGCCTGGAAACCGGAACCGGAATCCCAGCATGCAAATAAGTTTCGCCGGATTGAAGTGAAGGTTATCGGCAAGCCGGAACTCACTGTTCAGGTGCGGCGAGGGTTCTTCGATGTTGAACCGGAAGCTCCCGTAGCCAGGAAGCCGAAGGAGAAAAAGACAAACGCGGCCGCCCCGGTGGAAAAGTCGTCGGTGACCGAGTTGCGAAAAGTAATATTCGACACTTTTCCGAACCGCGATCTTCCGGTCTCGTTGAGCCTCAATTTCGTAAACACTCCGGCCAGGGGACCCATGCTCACCGCGTTTATGCAGGTGCCCAACGAATTTCTTTCCTTTGTCCCCGCCAACGGAAGGCAGACCGCTGTAGTTGATGTAGCGGGAACCGTGCTTAACGATAAAGGAGGGGTGGGCGCGACTTTCGGCAGCCGGCTTACGGTCGATGGAGCTGCCATACAAGCCGCAAGTTATAAGCAGGATCCCGGGTACGGCTATGCGTTGTATCTGACTCCGGGACTCTACCAGGTTCGCGTGGGGGCCCGCGACGAAAGAACCGGGCGGTCTGGAAGCGCGCACGCTTGGATCGAGATTCCCGATTTGGCCTCCGGCAAGCTGGCGCTCAGTAGTTTGGTTATCGGGGGCCGGCCGGCTGCGGCGATTAACCCGGCCTCGTCAACTCCACAGATTCCAGATGCCGCGGCAACTGAACTACGCATTGCCCATCGATTTTTGACTACCGACTTTCTCCGTTTCATGCTGTTTGTCTACAATGGCAGTCGTGCGACTGCCGATTCGAAGCCTGACATTGCGCTTCAGGTGCAAGTGGTCCGTGATGACCAGCCGGTAGTTACGAGTCCACTGCGAAAGGTTTCTGTTGAGGGCGTGGAAGATCTAACCCGAATTCCCTTCGCCGCCGAAATACCACTGAATGGACTGCAGCCCGGGCGTTACGTTTTGCAGATTACTGCGGTCGATCGAGTGTCGAAGCAAAGTTCGACCCAGCAGACCCGCTTCGAAATCGAATAAGTTCAAGCTGGGTGGTAGGGCGGCGGTGCCTGAGCTCCTTCAGCTTGTAGGGTTTCTATTCGAGGGCTCTCCAAAAGACTCAACTACCCCCTTGGCCAAACCCTGGAAACCAACTAAAGAACAACTGCTCGCCGCCCAGGACAAAACCGTTCGTGACGTGATCGCGCCGGGTCTGCGAGTTCTCTTTTGCGGAATCAACCCCGGACTTTACACCGCGGCGGTCGGGCAC
>DATKIS010000276.1:0-4515 GCA_035543975.1 Pyrinomonadaceae bacterium | reverse complement strand
AATACGCCGTCAGCTCGACTAGCCAATGAGCACCCGGCATCGAACACCGGCGTGGGCGCAAACACCCGATCGTTGTTGGATGATTACGTCGGCGATCAGCGCCAGGCGTTACGCGTAATCTTTGCCGCGGTTGCCTTCATGCTGCTGATCGCCTGCGCAAACGTGGCCAATCTGATGTTGGCGCGGGCTACGACCCGGCGCCGCGAGATTGCCGTACGTCTCGCCCTCGGCGCCTCCCGCTGGCGCATAGTCCGACAGCTGGTAACTGAGGGACTGATGCTGGCGATTCTTGGCGGTGCGTTTGGCGCTTTGTTGGCGACCTGGGGAATCACCTTGCTCTCGAAACTGAATACGGGCGAGTGGTCGCGGCTGGATGAAGTCACTATTGACGGTCGAGTAATTGGATTTACGTTCGTCACCATCGTCGGAGTCGGAATCCTCGCAGGTCTTTTCCCCGCGTTGCAAAACTCCCGCTTCGGCTTGAACGCAGCTCTCAAGGAAGGTGACCGGGGATCTTCGGCCAGTTCCGGCGGCAGGTTGCGCCGCTCCCTGGTGGCGGTAGAGGTGGCATTGGCGTTGATGTTGCTGGTCGGAGCCGGGCTCACTGTCAAAAGTTTTAGCCGACTGACCTCCGTTGAACCGGGATTTGATCCGCACAACGTCCTGACCTTCAGGATGCGTTTGCCCGATGGAAAATATAAGGAAGCCTCCCAGACGTTCGCGTTCTGCCGCGAGGCGATGTCGCGTGTGAGCGCGCTGTCCGGAGTGGAACACGTGGCGGTGGCCACCGGTTTTCCGTTGGGCCGCGCTACCGATAATGGTTACCTGGTCGAAGGGCAGCCGGAGCCTTTGCCTGGTTTGGGGCCGCAGGCGTTTAGACAAGACGTCAGCGACGGCTATCACCAGGCTCTCAAGATACCCCTCATTGAAGGGCGACTATTCACCGCTCAGGACACCGAAAACACTTCGCTGGTCGTGATCGTGGACCAGGAGTTTGTAGCGCGAAGTTTCCCAAACCAACCCGCGCGTGAAGTTCTGGGCAAGCGACTGCGATTCGGCGGGGACAATGGTGGCTGGCGGGAAATCGTTGGAGTAGTCGGACACGTCAAGCAATACGGCTTGAATGAAGAGGGCCGCGCGCAAATCTATCGACCCTGGACGCAGATCACTCCGGAGTGGAAGGCCAACCTTACCCGGGCGACGGACATGATCGTCAAAACGTCCGTCGATCCCGTGGGACTAATCGGGGCCATCAAACGGGAGATTCAGGCAATTGATAAAGACCAGCCGATTGCGCAGGTCCAAACGCTGGACGACAAGTTGAGTGAGTCCATCGCTCCCCAACGCCTGACCCTCCTGCTGCTCGGCATCTTTGCCGTGATCGCTTTGTCACTCGCCTCGGCCGGCATCTTCGGGGTCATGTCTTATGCAGTAACGCAACGCACCCATGAGATTGGAGTGCGAATGGCCCTGGGCGCGCAACCGAAGGATGTTCTGAGGTTGATGGTCGGGCAGGGGATGGCAGTAGTGGTGATTGGAGTTGGGTTGGGACTTGCCGGCGCCTTCGTCACGACGCGGCTGATGACAAGTTTACTGTTCGAGGTGACCGCAAAGGATCCAATTACCTTTGCGGTCGTAACGATTGTTCTGGCCGTCGTGGCGTTGGTCGCTTGTTACCTTCCGGCGCGAAGAGCCACGAAGGTCGATCCGCTCGTGGCGCTGCGATATGAGTAGTCAGAACTGCCTGCGTCAGCGGGTGGTAGCTGTGCGATCGCATTCGATCGGGGCCACCCGCTGACGCAGGTGGTTCTGACAGCGCTGAGGGCCAATAGGGCCCATAGCACTCATTGGACCTATTGCCGCAGAGGAAACACTGAGATGAACGGTCTAATTCAAGATATCCGCTATGCCCTGCGCGGCCTTTGGCACCAGCCAGGATTCACGTTGATTGCCGTGTTATCGCTGGCGCTTGGGATTGGCGCAAACACCGCAATCTTCAGCCTGGTAAATGCTGTTCTGCTTAAGCCGCTGCAATTCACCGAACCCGAACGATTGGTCGTGATTTGGGAAACAAATCCAGCCATGGAGGTCGCGAAGGATGATGTGGCGGTAGCAAACTTTATCGACTGGAGAACGCAGAACAACGTTTTCGAGGACATGGCGGCGCTCAGTTTCCGTAGCTTCAATATTACCGGAGATGGCGAGCCTGAGAAGGTTATGGCCTATGGCGCGACCGCGAACTTCTTTCCGCTGCTGGGCGCGACACCCGCTCTGGGTCGGAACTTTCTTCCCGAAGAAGACCAGCCTGGCGGGGCCAAGGTCGCGATCCTAAGTGATGCCTTGTGGCAGCGGCGCTATGGAGCTGATCGCGGCATCCTGGGCAGGGACATTCTGCTGAACGGCGAGAAGCATACCGTGATTGGGGTGATGCCGGCAGATTTTCGATACCTGTACGCGTTCACTGCGATGTGGGTGCCGGCGGCGTTCACTCCCGACGAACTTACCAAGCGCGATAACCAGAACCTCAATGTTCTCGCGCGACTTAAGCCGGACGTGACGATTGAGCAGGCTGAAGCCGACATCGTGAACATCACTTCACGGATCGCAAAAGACAATCCGAATGACGTCCCGCCGAGTTTGGCGGCCGACGTCGTCCCATTGCGTGAACAAGTGACGGGCACATCGCGCCGGCCCTTGATGATGTTGTTGGTTGCAGTAGGCCTGGTGCTGCTGATCGCTTGCGCTAACGTCGCTAATCTCTTGCTGGCTCGCGCCACCAGCCGGCGGAAAGAGATCGCTGTCCGGGCCGCAGTCGGCGCCAATCGCAGCCGCCTGGTGCGGCAGTTGTTGACTGAGAGCGTAATGCTTGCCGGTCTTGGGGGAGGCTTGGGTTTAGTTGTGGCGGTGTTCAGCTTTGAATTCCTCAAGAAACTAGTTCCTCCGGGACTGATCTCATCTACCTTGACGATGGATTTACGTGTCCTCGGATACGCGCTGCTGGTGTCGCTACTCACAGGCATCCTCTTCGGTTTGCTTCCGGCCTTGCAGGGATCGCGCGTCGATCTGAATGAAGAATTAAAGCAGGGCGGCGGACGCGGCGGGCTTGGCACTTCAGGCGGCCGTTTGCGTGGGGCGCTGGTGGTCACTGAGATTGCGCTGGCGTTGGTGTTGCTCGTCGGTGCGGGTCTCTTGATGCAAACGCTTTCCAATCTCCACGGCCAGTATTCGATTCTTGAGCCGGAGAAACTATTGACGGCGAGAACTGTGTTGCAAGGGAAGTATCAGGAGCCGGCGAAGCGATGGGCGTTCTACGACGAGGTCTTGGGGCGAGTAAAGGCGCTGCCAGGCGTGGTCTCAGCGGCATACACGACCTCGGTGCCTTTGCAGTGGGCGGGCGGATCAAATGGTTTCATCCTTGATGGACCTCAACCACCGCCAAACGTCGCCGCCAATGCTCTCCACCGGCAAGTCAGCCCGGATTACTTCCAGACCATGGGGGTGGCCCTACGCGAGGGGCGCTACCTTGAGAACCGAGACGATCAGAATTCGCAGCCGGTGCTGATTGTGAACGAAACCATGGCGCGCAAGTATTGGCCCACAGAAAGTGCGATAGGCGGGCGCGTAAAATTTGGAGAAGAGGCTGCATGGATCACGGTGGTGGGAGTGGTAGCTGATGTGCGCCAGATGGGAATGGATCTTCCGGCCAGGGCTGAAATGTATCTTCCTTTCCGTCAAGTCATCGGATTCAACGCTTACAAGCCGCGCGATCTGGTGATTCGTACCGCCGGAGATCCGCTCCAGCTCGCGCCGGCAGTGCGCCGTGAAGTGCATGCGGTGGATCCTGATCAGCCGGTCTCAAACATCGCGACCCTGGATGAACAACTGGACAATGGGACTCAATCGCGCAGAGTGGGAATGATCTTGCTCGTGGCTTTCGCGACGCTCGCGTTCCTGTTGGCGGTGATGGGAATCTACGCGGTGCTGGCCTATTTCGTCACCCAACGCCGCGCGGAGATTGGGGTGCGACTGGCGCTCGGGGCAAATCCTCGCGCCATTCTGGGACTGGTCTTGAAGAAGGGAATGAGCCTGGCATTGATGGGCGTGGCTATTGGCCTGGTGGCGGCGTTTGTATTAACCCGACTGATGGCTAGCTTGCTTTTTGGGGTCAGCGCGTCTGACCCGACCACCTTCGCTCTGATCTCACTCTTGCTGGTGAGCGTAGCGCTGATCGCCTGCTACGTTCCGGCCCGGCGCGCTACGAAAGTCGATCCGTTGGTGGCGCTGCGGTATGAGTAGTCAGAACCACCTGCGTGAGCGGGTGGCCCTGGCACATCGGCGAAAAAAAGAATAGGACCAATCTAAGGACCGATAGCTTTAGGAGAAACAACAATGCAGACCTTCTGGCAAGACCTTCGTTACGGCATGCGAATGCTATTAAAGAACCCCGGCATCACCTTCGTAGTGATTCTGGCTTTGGCGCTCGGAATTGGTGCCAACACGGCAATCTTTAGCGTC
>DATKIS010000275.1:0-2149 GCA_035543975.1 Pyrinomonadaceae bacterium | reverse complement strand
GACTTTTCCACGTATCCGGAGTGCTGCAGGAATTCGAGCAGACGCTCCTGGGTGAGTACCTGGCCAACTCTCAATTGCCTCGGAGCGGCATAGATTCCGGCGGAGCGGGTATAGACTTCACCCTTCAACAAGTTATCAATTCGGCCAGAGAAGACAGTCCAGTAATAGATGAGAGGGACAATTACCACCATTGCCAGTACTGCAAACGCGATGAGGAAAGGCGGACTGATCAGTCGGCGGCCGACGCGTCGCCAAAAGCTCTGTTCGGGTTCGATGTAGGCAACCACACGTGTTTGTGGCTTGGCGCCTTTCCTGGGCCTTCCGGCGGGGGGTCTTCCTTCAGGTGGGTATCTTACGGGCATAAGAGATAGACGATTGACTCCAGGGGTCGGACGTCGCAGTTTTGCTCAGTCGTCCATCCACGCGACTCGAATGCTAACCTCTTGAAAGGAACGTGTCCACTTAATTGACAGCTTGTTTTTGATTGGTTAACGTCCAATCCCAAGGCTAATCCTGCTTTCAGTCGGTTAGATGCTCCATCTGACTTATGAGTCTATTCTCCAATGGCGGGCGTTTCTTACCTGGAAATAATCGCCGCATTGTCTTCGCAATTCTGGCGGTGGCTGTGGCAATCGGCCTCGGAGCCATAGGGTTTTCCCTAATCGAGGGGTGGTCGATATTTGATAGCATTTACGTAGCGACTCAAACTGTCACCACCGTCGGTTATGGCGATCTAACCCCGGGGACCCGCAACGGCCGAATTTTTTCAACCGTCTTTATGTTGGCTGCCGTCGGCGTAGTACTCTACTCCTTAACCTCGGCAGTCCAGGGGATCGTCCAATCTGAGCTGGTCGCCACCTTTGGCGATCGACGGCAGTCACGAAAAATGAGCAAACTGCGCAACCACTTCATAATTTGCGGTGCCGGCCGTGTGGGCTCCCATTTGATTCGCAGCCTGCAGGGCGGCGCACAGACTTTCATCGTGATTGAAAAGGATCAGCAGAAGGTCGCGGAGTTGCGAGACCTCGGGGTAATTGTGCTGGTGCGGGACGCAACGCTGGAGGAGAGTTTGCGGGAGGCCGGCGTCGAATATGCGCAAGGCCTGGCAGCCTGTCTGGCCGATGACGCAGACAACGTCTATGTCGTGCTCACAGCCCGCGACCTGAACCCGAACCTACATATCGTGGCGCGGGCGGCGGAAGACCAGGCTGAGTCGAAACTGATAAGGGCCGGAGCCAATCGCGTGGTGGCCCCTACACTTATCGGCGGTCACCGCATGGCCATGGCGCTAACCAAGCCGGCGGTTGACGACTTCCTCGGCTCGATCACCGCAAACAAACTCGAGTTGGGATTTGAACAGCTGGAGGTTGGACCTTCATCAGAGCTCGTCGGCCGCAGACTTAGTGAAACAAACATTCGCTCGGTCCTGAACATCGTCGTAGTCAGCATTCGGCGCTGTAGCGGTGAAATACTCTTCAATCCTGGCGGCGAAGCTATGATTGAAGCCGGCGATGTGTTGATTGCGATCGGCAATGCCGAGACCCTTATGAAATTGTCAGCGCTGGCAAAGGGGAAAGCGCCGGTCCATAGCTCAAAGGCAAGAAGCGTTGACGAATAGCACCTATAGAACCTATAGGACCGATTCTTAAGATCCATGAAGATTCTCGTTACCGGCGGCAGCGGCTATCTCGGCAGCCACGTCTGCCGCTTTTTCAATGCCGATGATTTTTCCAGGCGTTCCGGCCATGAAGTCCTGGATAGCTCGGATGTCCAATTGGTCGCTGACTACGATGCCGTCATCCACCTGGCGGGATATCTCGATAAGGACCCTGACGCGGCCGAGCTTTGCTTCCGCACAAATGTCGAAGGCACTGCCAATGTCGTCAAACATCTTCGTCCTGGAGCGGCTTTCATGTACGCATCAACTAAGGACGTCTATGGCGCCCACGCAAATTCCTATTCTGAGGCGGTTCCGGAAACCTGCCCAACCGACTATTGTGGGCAGTCTGCGCTGGAATGGTCGAAGTTAATCGGGGAGCGTTTGGTCGACTACTACGCGCGGCAACAAAACTTTCGAGCCTGTATTTTCCGGATGTCGACAGTCTATGCACGCCCCTCAGATGGCAACGAATCCGGTTTCGTGACCCAC
>DATKIS010000274.1:0-9277 GCA_035543975.1 Pyrinomonadaceae bacterium | reverse complement strand
TTCTTTATCGCACTCGGCGCCGGAGCCAGGGAGTATGAAGACTTTCTCCAACGCTGGCATGACAGCGCGCCACGTCAGGTAGGAATCTATAAAGGTTACGCCGGCGAACCGCTGGCTCATCAGATCGAGGCAGGCGCAGACATGTTTCTGATGCCGTCGTATTACGAGCCCTGCGGATTGAACCAGATGTACAGCATGCGTTACGCCACTGTTCCAATTGTGCGCGCGACCGGCGGTCTCGACGATACGGTCGAGAATTTCGACCTAAATCATCAAACGGGAAATGGTTTCAAATTTCATGACTACAATGCCGGCGCCTTGCTTGAAAAAATAAGGGAAGCCCTTTACTTTTATGGCAAGCTGGACACTTGGAAAAAAATACAACTGAACGGCATGGCCATGGATAACTCCTGGGAAGCCGCCGCTCAGAGATACATCAGCCTTTATCAGGAAATAGCCGAACTGCCGCTGGTTTAGAACGGCAAACGGAAGATTACCCCCCGGATGATTGTTCCGGGTGACGGGATGTCGGTTCAGCTTGTCGGCGCAGTCTCGCAGCGACAAACTAAAAGTATCTCGGAACGGATTCAGCAACCCAGCACGACCATCTGCGCCCAAAAGGAGAATCACAAAATGAGTGAACTGGTAAGCGAAGTTAGTGATAGCAGCTTTGAGACTGACGTTTTGCAGTCTGACAAGCCTGTGCTGGTAGACTTTTGGGCTGCATGGTGTGCGCCCTGTCGCATGCTGGCTCCAACCGTCGATGCAGTGGCTGAAAAGTATGCCGAGAGTGCGAGAGTGGTTAAGCTGAATGTCGACGACAACCCGTCAGTTTCGCAACGTTACGGCATCAAGGGGATTCCGACATTGATTCTGTTCAAGGGCGGCAAAGAGGAAGAACGCGTGGTAGGGGCCACCTCCAAAGAAGCAATCTCGCGGATGATTGATAAGCATGTCGCGGGTGCGGCCACTGCGTAAAGGAGTAATCAGCAGTCAGCAAACAGCAATCAGCCGGACCGTGGTGGATGCAAGTTCGATTCACCAGAACCGAATTTGGCCCTCTAAAATCAAATACTGTTTGCCGCAAGTTTTTCCGATTACTGCTTACTGCTGACTGCTGACTGCTGTTTGCTGACTTGCTGATTGCTGTTCCCTGACTTTCTTATGTCAAAAATAATCGTAGTTATCGGGGCTCAATGGGGCGATGAAGGCAAAGGCAAGATCGTCGACCTGTTAGCCGAGCATTTCGACATTGTGGCGCGCTACCAGGGCGGGCACAACGCCGGGCATTCGGTACAGGTCGGCGACAAATCGTTTGTCCTCCATCTGCTGCCGTCAGGAATCGTTCACCGCGGAAAGATCTGCGTACTGGGCAATGGCATGGTGATCGACCCCAAGGCTTTCTTTGAGGAAGCCGATCGGTTGATGACCCAGGGCATCGAAGTTTCGCCCGAACGCGTCAAGATAAGCTCCCGCGCCCATCTCATATTTCCCTATCATCGCGCCCTCGACCACACCAGCGAGGAACGCCTGGGCAACGAGAAGGTCGGCACCACCCTGCGCGGCATCGGCCCCGCCTATGAAGACAAAGCAGGTCGCCGGGGTATTCGCACCGCCGACGCCCTCGTGCCGGATGTCCTGCGTTCGCGCATCGAGAGGAATCTTGAAGACGCCAACCGCATCATCGAAGCTTACGGCGGGGACAAGCTGGACGCGGAAGAGATATTCGTTGAGATGTCGAGCCTGACCGAGCGCCTCGGTGCCTTCATCAGCGATACGACTCACTACCTGAATGTAGCTGCGACCCAGGGCAGATCGATTCTGTTGGAAGGAGCGCAGGCCACACTGCTGGACGTCGATCATGGCACTTATCCTTTCGTCACTTCCTCGAGCACAATCGCGGGGGGCGCCATTGTCGGCACCGGCCTGGCGCCTAACAGGCTGACCGGCGTGCTGGGCATTGTGCGCACCTACACAACCCGAGTCGGCGAAGGTCCCTTCCCTACCGAGATGATTGAAGGGGAGGCTGAGATGGGCCAGCTGATCCGCGAACGTGGCCGGGAGTATGGCGCCTCAACCGGACGTCCGCGCCGCTGTGGTTGGTTTGACGCTTTCGCCACCCGCTATGCTGCGGAGATCAATGGCTTCACTTCCGTTGCTCTGACCAAACTGGATGTGCTGGATGCACTGGAAGAAATAAAAGTCTGCACTGGATACAAGCTTGACGGGCGCGAGTGTGAATCGTTGCCGGCTGTCTCGCAAGACCTACGTCGCGTCGAGCCTATCTACGCAACCCTGCCTGGCTGGCAAACCTCCACGGTGGGCACCACGGAGATGAGCGCCCTGCCAACGAACGCGCGCCGGTATGTTGAGTTTCTCTCGGAGAAGATTGGCGTGGAGATCGGGTTGGTATCAACCGGTCCTGAACGCACCCAGACCATCGTGGTGAAGGATTCCGCCGTCGGCCGCTGGCTCGCTACTTAGTCCAAAGTCCAATGTCTAAAGTCCAAAGTCGAGTTCGCGCCGTCTTTCTTTTGACTTTGGACAGTGGACTTTGGACATTGCACTTTCATGTCGGTAGAATGCCACTCACCGTGTTTCTTGTGGGCCGATAGCTCAGTCGGTAGAGCAACTGGCTTTTAACCAGTGGGTCGCAGGTTCGAGTCCTGCTCGGCTCAAATTTCCTTTCCCAAGAACACGGCGAAAGGGCGCGGATCAGTTCCCCCACGGCCGATTCCTTAACGCGGTAACTGACTCCTCATTTACTGAAGACATCGCTCTTCTTCGGAGCTTGGAGGGTGAAGCATTGCGTCAAAACGGATTCACGATCTCGACGCCGGTCGTTCGTTTGAGCGAATTGTCAAAATCTTCCGTGTAAAGGCGCGTGATGCCGCCTTCCATATACGCCGCGACGATCATCGCGTCCCAGAACGAAAGGTTTTGCGTTGCCGTCAATTGCTCGGCGCGGGTTAGGACGTTTTTGGATGGCAAAATCAGTTTCCATAGCACGCGCAACCGTTCCACTTCACGCCACGCTTGCGCTTGAGTGAATCCGAACGGCGCAAGTTTGCGACTTGCCGACACAAATTCACAGGCCACTTGCCAGAGCAGAGCGCCGTCGCTCAAGCCGGTCGTCAACTGAACCGCTCTTTGCTGCTTCACAGGGTTGCGCGGGTCACGGACGTAAATCAAAACATTCGTGTCAACGGCGTTCATGCAATTCGTCGCGCGTCAAACGCGGCGCGTCGCTCCTCAATGGATGTTGTTGCCAACTTTCCATAAGTTCCCGCAAGGCACGTTCACGTTCTTCGTCGCTCGTTGCCGTCGCAGGCAGAACGTAAGGGTCATGCACGGTTATTTCGACTTCCGCGTTTTCCGAAACGTTCAACTTCTCGCCGTTGGGTATGGGCACGAATGCTCCATCCCTGTAAATTGCTTTTAGTTTGAGTGACATCGCTCTCACCTCTTACGACTCATTCTAGCATCCTATTTGCACTATCAATTACGGCCGGCTGGCGAAGCCGACGTTTCGCTTGGCTGACTCGTCGTAAGGGCCGGTGAGAAAAAGCAGCTTAGTGCGGGTACCGTCCTTGCGGACGAAATGTCGCTCGCCCGATCCAGAGTCTGGGGCTTCCAGCGAGGGTTCCAACACTTCGCCGCCGGACATCGACTCCTCAGGACTTATCAAACTCCAGGTAATAATGCGGCGGGAGAGATCGGTTTTTGAAAACCCTATCAACTGGAGGAAGAAGTCGTTGGCCCCGGTAATCGTTCCGCTTGGGTCCCAAAACACAATCCCGATGAGGTTGGAATGGTAAAGACTCTTGAAGCGCGACTCACTGGTGGTTAATTCTCGATGCGTCCGTTTCGTTTCAGCCAACTCCTGCTGCAGCCTGACCACCGTCTGCGAAAGCTCCGCTGTCTGTTCCCCCACTCGCTGTTCCAACATACTGTTAACGTCGTAAAGCGCTTTCCCCTCCTGCTCCAGGTCCGCCGCGTGGAGGCTGACGTCGTAGGCACGCTGTTGCAGGGTCTGCTTCGTTTTGACATTCGCCGTGGCGTCCAACAGCAGAATCCAGGTGCCTTGTGGCCGGTGGAAAAAGTAGACATCCGCGTAAACATCACTCCGGATCTGAACATGCGGCAAGAAAACGCCACCTGCATCTACCGGCAGCACGCCGGCCAGAAACGGGAGGTGGTCGCCCACCTGCATATCTTCATCCAAGCCGGAAATGCCATACGAGTCCAGGGCCCCGCCCCACGCAGCCAGCCCTCCTTCGTCACCCACCAGCATATAAGCAGGTGCCAATAGCTCGTCGGTGAGAGTGTCAATGAAGTCGCGAATTGGAGCGGGCAGTTCAGCCATTTTTCTTCTCCACCATTTTCTCCGCTAGTGCCAGAAACGCCTCTTCAACCCCATGCCCTGTCTTGGCACTGGTATTGAGCACAGTCCATTTTTTCTCTTCCAGCGCCTCCATCTCTCGGGCCCCGATTTGCCAGTCGTCGGCCAAGTCCGACTTGTTTAGCAACAACAAAAACGGCACGGGACCGACGGCCTCTTCTGCCCGGGTTTGCAACGCCAGCGCCCGGTAAAGCGTGTCCTGCCGCGTCCCGTCGGCTACCAGCAGGTATCCTGATGCGCCCCTCAAATACGACTTCCGGAGTTCATGCTCTGTATCAGTGCCTTCGATATCCCACAGGAGCAGCGTCACCTCCTCGGTTCCTACCTGGACAACTTTCTTATCAACCTTGACCCCCACGGTCGTGTGATACTTCCCGGAATAAATGCTCTCGACAAATCGCCGCACCAAACTCGTCTTGCCAACTGCAAACGTGCCGAGCATACAAATCTTCTTCTGAATCATAAAAGCAGGTCTCTTCCGTAAGCGTCCTAATTCGTAAAGCAAACTGTTATTTTGCTCATGATCGAATGGCATTCAAGGTAAACGCAAGCTAACAGCTTACGTTACAAAACAGAATTAGGGAGCCCATCTTCTATTTGGCGGCCTCACTGGTTACAACTTTGAAGGTCACGCTGCGGTTCGAGGCCCGGTCGGTTTCAGTAACTTCTTCCCGCAGCTTTTCGCGTGAGCCGACGGCTTTGATGGTCAGGTTTGGGTAGGCAGGAAGTCTGGCTTGCAAGGCAGACGCAATCGTCCTGGCCCTCTCCTCAGCCAACGTAGAATTTCGCGCCTCTGAACCACTAGTGTCCGTGTGCCCGGAGATTTCCAGTCTGACATTCTTCTGGAGGGCCACTGCCAGCGACTGTAGCCGCTCAATGTCTTTAGTCAGGAGGTCAAGCGCCTCCTGCTGGCCGGGAACCAGGTCGGCCCGGTCCAATTGAAACCTCAGCTGCGGAGCTTCGATGCGGTTCAAATCGAGCAGTTTCTCGTCACTAAATCCGGCGACCCCGGGAAGGAAGCGCGCCGCCCGGCGAGTTTCGCTCACCCAGTCGTGTGATGCATAGCCCTCAGCCTCCAAAGCTCCATTGTTCAGTTTTAACCTAACGGACTCCGGCGGATTCAGCAATCTACTCGTGCGCGCCATCACAAACTCAGGCGCAAGTGCATGGAACGGTTCCCAGTGGCTGATAACCCCCTCCGGATTAACCTTAAACTCATGCATCACTTGTTGTGGATCTCGCGCCAGCGGATCACGCAAGCCGCTGAGATATCGTTTACCGTTTCGCTTGCCAATTTCAGCTACCACAATTCCCGGCTCGCTTCTCAACCTCTCCACGTAGGCGTCCCAACGTCGCATGTCGCGCAGCCAGAAGAATCCCCAAACCAGGGCAGCCAGCAAGAGAACCCCAAGGATAACTGTGAGCGGCGTGATCCGGCGCTTGGCAGTTTTTGCCTGTGAACCGGAATCATAATGCGCGGCCAAACAATCCTCGAGCAGTGGCACCGTCGCCGCAAAGGGTGCGGCATCACCCTGAAACTCACTCAGGGCTGTCCCAAACTGGAGGTGAATCTTTTCCAGCGTCTCCTGGAGAACGGTCCGTAAATCTTCGGGAGCATTGCCCCGGATCACGGCCGCCAGCACCGCCTGGGGTCCGCGCTCAATCCAGACCGCGAGATCGCCCACTCGCATATCTTCCAACTCATCGCCCTCAGGCGTGGTGAAGGAATCGTGAACGAAGTCCTGGATGGCGGTCAGCATGCCAGACACCATGTCCGCGTCCTGCGACTTCGTTCCCGGTGCAGAGACCTGCTGCAAGAGCAACCCGGTGTCTTTGTGAATCAGGAAAACCTGCTCCACCCGATAGATCAGGGTTTTGAGCATCACTACTTCGGCAAATGATTTGCCGGTGCGCAATCCTTCCAGTCTCCATTTCAAGCCCTGGGCCGAAAGACTGTAGCTCATACTTTGGTTGAGCGACTGGACCATTCCGCTCAAGGCCGTGGCAATGGCCTTGCGAATTGCCGGTCCCATTATGGGAAAGATTGCATCTGCGAGGGGTTGCGGGTCCTTGCGGACTGACTGCTGTAAAGCGGCAGCTACTGTGGGAGCCAGCGCGTTGGTGAGGTCCTGATCCTGGCGAGAACGCACGGAGATGGCGGCCGGCAGGACGCGGCTTACTTCTTCCATTTGCCGTCGCGGATCGGTGAGTCGCGTATGCACTTCCGCAAGCTGCTGCTCAGCCGGGCCGAGCAGGAGGGAGCGCAGCTCGGCCATATTTTCCTCGTCGTTAGACGAGGTGGCGGGCGGCGCATCATCCAGCAGCTCTGGTGCCTCAGACGGCATCATGGCGTTCTACTTTTTGAGCAAGGCGCTCGGGTTTGATTTTGGCCCCGGGTGAACTCAGCTGGAGACCGGCATTTTGAGATCGTTGTTCAATCGCATGGCCATCTCGGTCAACAACGTTGCCAGGGATGAGCGATCGGTTTTCCCGTGGTTCAGGTCCGCCACTTCCCTTTGCAGCATCTCGGTTATCTCATCCTGTTTCCGGCGCATGTCGTCGCTCAGGTCCTTGGATTGAGCCAGGATCTGCTGACGCAAATCACTCTGCGCCCGGTCGGTCTGGTCGCGCAACTCTGACACTTTGGCGCTGAGCGAATGGCCCGTATCGTGGACTCCGCGCCACACGCCCTGCAGCGCTTCATCGCGGCTCCGTTGCTCCGCCTGCAGCCGCTCCGCCAATGCCGCAAATTCCGACTTGATAAACTGCTCGAGCGACTCGAATCGTCGCCTGGTGTCCTCACGTAGGTCCTGAGATTCTTTGGTCAGACGTTCTTCTACCCGCATGAACCGCTTCTCATAGTCTCGAATGTGTCCACCGAAAAGGATGTCCCGGATCTTATCGATGTTGCCAATGTCTGGCGGCTGAACTTCACTGCCGGGTTCCGACTGGCTCTCATTCTCGTCTGGAGCTGTTGAGGTCACTTGCATCAATGCGTGGCTTTGTTCTTGAAATGACATGTGTATCTCCCGATCACGGTCGACGGTCTCAACCGAACTAGCTGAACTAAAGATTGGATGACAAATGTGTAAAACCGGTAATGACCACCGTCCTCCGAAGTTGGTAAGGCGGCCTTTAGCGAAAGCGCCGACAATTCGACGTCGACTCGCGTCCGCAACACCATAAATCCTTAGAGAGTGTGGTCAATACTGAGCAAATAGGGAGGGGTCTGTCAAGGCAGGCACCGAAGAAGAGTGTCATTCTTCGGCTGGGCGCAAGAAGCCATTGAGCGGATACTCAATGTAGTCCGCGATAGCGGGTGGCAGCATGAACCCTCGGGTGGAGCGCAACGGAACCCCAAGTAGTGCAGAACGAGGGCCCGCAGCCCGGGGAGCGGGCGACAGAATCGATTCGAAATGGCACCCTGGGCTCGTTGACGATGAGATATTTTTTCGGGTTCGTTCGTGTAATCTGGTGGCTCATGCCTTTAATTTGGAGTTACACGACCCACGAAATTACCCGAACAAGCACGAATGAGACTTTGCTGCATAGAGCTACTCCACCACTTCAATCCCGTCACTCAACCAGATACTCCCAACTAAGCAATGCAATCGGCAGGTTGCCGTTCTTCCACAAATAGTCGTGGAACGCTCGCAAGTTAAGCTGGTCTCCTTGATGGAAGGTGTGGGTTGTAACTAGAGGTCAACATCACGTATGGCCGGAGAGGCTGACTGGGGGTTCATGCTAACATCATGCTCGGCGGCTTGGTATCGCCCTTACGTTTATGGAGTCAATTATGAAAAGGATAAAGTTAGGTGCCAACTTTACGGTGTTCTTGCTCTTCTTCGGGGTCGCTGCCCTGGAGGCGTTTCAAACGCGCAACTGGACAAAGGCCGCGTTCTGGCTAGCTATCGGCGTCGTGTTCCTGGTGGCAGACAATTTAAAGAGAAGTGACGGTTAGGCACATTCGTCTCAACAGATGCGCATCCTTGTCAGTCAGACGGACTGTTTTCGGCTCTGCAAAGAGGCCTCATTCCGAAATCGCCGGAGCGACAGCCGCCTTGGTGATCTGCAGTCGGACCTTTGACGCGGACCAGCGGCGAAGTACACGAAACCACGCCCGTTCGTGTCGTTTCGTGAATCGTTCATAATCCAAACAAAAACGAGACGCGCACCCTGGGATGCGATCCGCGTCCCGGTCTCCCGAGAATTCCCTGAAGAAATATCTCGTCTGGTTAGTTTGAGCCCTCGGCTTTTAAGTCTCCAGCGTTGACCAGTTTCGCCTGATAGCCATCTTGCAGCGTTACACTCGTGAGCACCTTCGGTTCGTCGCTGTTGCCAACTTCGCTCCAAACCGCATAGCGCTGTCCGGTCTTCGTCTCCAGTTTTTCGAGTCGCGCTGACGCCTGTGCGACCGACTTCTTTCCTTTGAAAATCGTCAGCTGTCCGGTTTCGTCGGCAAATATCACCTCATAGGTACCAGCCTTCACCAGCGTGCCATTCACCTTGACCGGTTCGTCAAAGGTTACTTGGCGCTTATTTTCTTTTGCTAACCCGATCACTGTCATCGAAGCCAGGATTAGACCGGCAAAAATTATACGAACTATGAATGTTCTCATTTCTGTCTCCTCATTAGTTGATCAAACGTGCCTACAAAGAGAGACACCGCTCAGCGCCCAGCGGTTACACCTAACGCGTTTGGCTCTGAAACTTCTTTGACCACGTCGGCCGCCATGTTGCTTCTGGCATGTAAGGCGATGTCGGCCAGCGCCACAATGCCGCAGCACAAACCGTCCGCATCCACCACCGGCACACGACGAATCTGGTTCGTTTCCATGATAGTGCTGCACTCTTCGAGCAACATCTCTGGCGTTA
>DATKIS010000273.1:0-4375 GCA_035543975.1 Pyrinomonadaceae bacterium | reverse complement strand
TGATACTGAAGGCCTGCGAAGATGCGGCAAGGAACGAAGGGTTCCGGCGGGTGGAACTGGCGGCAACGCTACCCGGTGTCCCATTCTACCTGGCGGCTGGTTATGAGAAGGCGGAAGAGATTCCGATTGCAATGCCCGACGGTGAGACGCTGCTGACTATCCGGATGACCCGATTGCTGTGAGAATGCCGGCTAGCTTTTCTTCACCACCGCCGAAAGCGATCGCCAGGATCGATGCAGTAGCTCATCAATTCGCGCCCAGTCAGCTTCAGTCACACCACCCTGCTCGGCCTTCGTATCACGAATCGTCATTGCTTCGGCCCGCAACAATGCATGCTCATTTAGCTGTTCGATTGGCACCCGGTATATCTCCGCCTGCAGCTCGGCGAGCGAGCGCGGCAGGTCTTCGGCGGCATGCTGCGCGCGTTCGCGATGAATAATCCACCACTCCAACTCAAGCTTGGCGGCCCGGTCGACATCGAAGGGTATGTCGCTCATCTGCCGCACCGACTCATAAAACTTAATCAATGCCGGCAAAGCCTTCTCGTAATCAGAACGCTGCTTTCCTCTTTTGAAAACGAACGCGGCGTCAGCCGCATAGTAGGCCACGCGGTTTGACCTAACCAGCGGCATATTAAACTGGGTCCGAAGTAGTTCAGATAACTGGTTGAAGAGACGCAGGCGCTGCTTCTCGTAATAGGAACGCCACATCGCCGTCTCCAACCTCGCCACTTCATCGGGGTCAAATTCTCGCAGGTGCGCCGTACGAGGTCCGTAAAGGTCGTAAACTACCCAAGCGCTTATCGCTGCCAAAGCAACGATGGCGATTTTGAACACCAGCCGCTTGCGCGAGGGGACCTGCGAGCTTGCCATAAAGGTACGCCTCCCGGTTTGCACCACCAGGAGGCGTTATTTACCACAGCTCAGCTTGCGAAGTGAACCCCGCCGGGTTCCCCCGTCGCTATTTCTTTGTTTTTTGATTAAGCAGTACGCCCGAGTCAACGGTATCCCCCGTGCGCGATAGCACCTGGAAGTACATTTGGTTCTTCACAATCTCCACCAACATAAACGACATGTCAGCATCATAAAACTTTTCGGTTAAGGGCGACTTGTCTCTCACATCGCCTTCTCTTAGCTTGCCCCCAGCCCCGGAGACGAAATAGTAGATTCCTTTTTGGGGCTTGATGCGTTCATAGAAATGATCGTGCCCGGTCAGCACCGCATTTACACCATATTTGACGAATAGCGGTTCAACGACGTCGCGCAGCGATTTATCTGAGCCGTGCTTCCCGCCCGACGAATACGGCGGGTGATGGCAGAACGCAATCTTCCACTCTGAAGTGTCTTTCGCCAATTCACTTTCCAGCCATTGCACCTGTTTCTTGTCCATGTAGTTACTATTCAGCGCATAGAAAGCGACATTTCCTCTGGTGAACCGGTAATACTCCTTCCCGTTCATGTTGAAGTCTTCGTAGAACCGTTCATTGGGTTCGTCGTGGTTGCCCAGGGCGGCGTAGAACTTAACCTTGTTATCCAGGAGTTTTTGATAAACGTCGGAGAATTTTTTCTTGTAGTCAGCCGGCGTTTCACTGCCATAGAGGTTGTCGCCCAAGAGCAAAACGATGTCGTAGGGAAATGCTTCCTGATAACGGACCATTACATCGGCAAGGTCCTGCTGCTTCTTCGTGCCCGTTCCCGTGTCACCAATAATTGCCAGCCGCACAGAACCTTCCTTCCGAGGCAAGCTTAAGGGCGTGTCGGACTTCGCCGGTTGGCTTACCCGAGTGCCCGCAGCACCAACGCTCGTCGACTTCTGACAAAGGGCAGCGTTGGGAACGACAAACAGAAGTAGAGCTAGAGTTGATAAACCTAAAGAAGCGCGTCTCTTGAAAATCATGCAGGGACTCCTTGTCCACATTCACTACGGTTACGGCAGAGCGTCGGTCATGTAGTCGACAATCAGGTTGTTGTCAGTATCTACCAGAAACAAATTACGGCCAACGTATCGATACCTGACCTCCTTGGGGAGCTGAGGAAGTCTGAGCAGAACCTTCACCGGCATTTCCACAAACTCACTTTTGTCCGGGTACGGATAATTGACCTTGAGCGGGGCGCGGGCCACTTCAGCGTCGAGAACTACGTTACGGATTTCCTTTTTCTCCGCCGGTGTAAATTCAGTCTTGAGCATGCCTCGAATGAATTTCGCGGCTTCCGGCGTAAACAGATCACCCGGCTTAGCGCTGCTTCTCGCAGTTCGCAGTGCGTCAACGAAGCTCTTTTCAAAGGCAGCTATTTGCTCAGGCGTGCTCTCCTTCGAAAGTTTGGGTATCTTCGATTTGATGCGATTGCGCAGCTTCACATAGCTAGCGACTCGCTGTCCGAATGTTGCGACGGCGCGTTTGTCCTCAGCCGAGTTGACGCCTTGTCCCGATGACGTTGCAAAGTTTGCATTCACAGCAAGAGTAGAACAAGCAGCTATCAACGCACACTGAATCATGGTTCTGATTGACTTCATAGACTTCATAGAGAACAAAACGGCAAATGCGGTGCCAGTAGGAAACGATCCTCGAACTCATACGAAGCAACACGAAACCCTCCTGACTCGAGTTATTTCATGTCTTTTCGTGTCGGTTTTCTTCTCGAGCGACTAGCCACGATGTATTGTTTAGGCCGTGCTCGCGTATCGTGTTAGTACGACTCTCGGTGTTATCGCCACGCCGCGATACCAGAACATCGAGCTTATGGGTGTAGAGAGTCCACCCTTTAGGTGGCCGTTGGCCAGACCTCAAGATACAGATCACCTCGCCGGTGCGAGCTTGGCATTCCTATCGCAGCTTGGGCTATTATTTCGCCCATGACTTCACTAGCGACTCAACCACAAGACGACTACGCGGTGTTTCTGAACGACTTTCGGCAGACGCTCGAGACGGCGTCTGCTCGACTAAACGACATATCCGAAGCACAAAGCGGTGTACCCAGAAGCGCAGGCAAGTGGTCTCCCAGAGAGATCATCGGGCACCTGATAGATTCCGCGACAAACAATCACCAGCGCTTCGTGCGCGCGCAGTTTACGGAGGATCTGGTCTTCGCGGGATATGAACAGGAAAACTGGGTGCGCGTTCAAAACTACCAGGGTGAACGCTGGGAAGATCTGGTGCAGCTTTGGAAGCTTTACAACCAGCACATCGTCCACCTGGTTTCGCTTATCCCAGAAGAAACCCGGACGAGGCTGCGAAGTAAACACAACCTCCACCAAATCGCTTCGGAACTGTTGAGTGAAAACGAACCGGTGACTCTCGACTTCTTCATTCGGGATTATCTGGACCACATGAAGAAGCATCTGGGACAAATACTCGCCTGGCAAGACATCTGAATAACTCACACTGAAGGAGGGGTTTCCATCATGGACTACACATTCGAACAGCTAAAGCACAAGACCGTCGCTGAACTTCGCGAGATTGCCAAAGATAATCAGCACGAAGCCCTCCAGGGCTACACTCAGTTGAACAAAGAGCATCTCCTGGTGGCGCTTTCAAAAGCCCTGGGCATCAAGCATGAGCACCATGAAGTGGTGGGTGTGGACAAAGCATCGATCAAAGCGCGGATTCGTGAGATGAAGAAGAAACGAGATGAAGCTTTGTCGGCACATGATTCCGCGGAGTTGAAATCAGCACGCCGAACGATCCACCGTCTAAAAAGGCAGATTCACAAGGCCACGGTTTAGCTGTTGGAGAGCTTAAGAACTGAGCCAGGCTGGCGATTAGCTAATAAAACGATCCCCGAAATTACATGTTCGCAGAAAAACAAAATTCTGCAGGTTTGTTACACGAACTCTCTTTTGTGTAATTGAGTGGATCGTCGTTTTGATGCTGAGTCCTAATCACCGGACGACTTGTTTGATTTCTTCCGCGCCCGCGCGATGAAGGCTTCGATCTCAGTCATCTTCCTCGGCAGGGCTTCACTCATCCACTTCACACCGTCCGGCGTGATCAACATTACATCTTCGATGCGAACCCCGATGCCTTTGTACTTTTCAAAGGCCGGCCGGATGGCCGCTATAAACTTTGCGTTTTCCTCATTCTTAGGCAGGTTATCAAGGGCGTCAGGCCTGACATAGATTCCCGGCTCATTGGTGAAAGTCATTCCCGGTTCGAGCTTCGTGCCGTAGTTGCCCACGTCATGGACGTTCATTCCCAGCCAATGCGACGTCCCGTGCATAAACCACATGCGATACTGGTTTGAGTTCAAGTCGGTAATCAACCCCAGCTTCAACAGGCCCTCCTTGATCACATTGGTAGCCGCCCGATTGACGTCAGATACCAGGCGGCCTGGACGTGCGAATTCCGCGCCGGCTTCCTGAGCGTCATAGACAATCT
>DATKIS010000272.1:0-5332 GCA_035543975.1 Pyrinomonadaceae bacterium | reverse complement strand
CAGGCAGTTGAACTCTGTGGTCAACGCGCCAACGATCGGCTCCACTTCTATTGCGAAGATCTAATCGCTGCCGACACGCCATTCTTTGATTTGCTGTTGTGCATCGATGTGTTTGAGCACGTACCAGACTATCTCGGGTTTTTGCGCCAACTCCAAAGCAAAGCGCGCCACAAGATTTTTCATATCCCGCTCGACATGTCGGCTCAATGGGTGTTGCGTGGCAAGCCTATCCTGCTCGAGCGCGAACAAGCCGGACATCTTCACTACTTCATGAAGGATACTGCGCTGGGTGCGCTGCGAGATTCAGGTTACGAAGTATTGGATTGGACCTACACGCCCGGGGCCATCGACAACCCGCGGAGTATCAAGGCCCGTCTGGCCAGCTGGCCGCGTCGATTGATGATGAACGTGAACCCGGACTTCACGGTCCGGTTCCTCGGCGGCTATTCCCTCCTGGTGCTGGCTAAATGAAAGTTGTACCAACCGAGCGAGGCCCGGAGGGCCGGCATTCAATAGCCATGCCCGTAAGGGCGTGGCTAATCTCGAGCAAGTTCGTCCGAGGCCCGGAGGGCCGGCACCTTACGCACGGGATCGGGATAATCGCCTCCTAATCAACATTTATGTGCGGCATCAGCGGGTTAATCACCTCAAATCCAGAGCAACACATCGGCGCGATGCTTCGCAGCATGGAGCATCGCGGCCGCGACGACGAAGGTGTCTGGACCTCCGCCGGCATTGACGGCTCCGGAAACAAAGTCTGTCTGGGACAGCGACGACTGGCAATCATCGACACCAGCGAAGCGGGCCATCAGCCGATGTTGTCCACTGACGGTCGCTACGTGATCACTTTCGGCGGTGAGATCTATAACTACCTCGAACTCCGCGAGGAACTGAAGGCGAAAGGTCATCACTTTCGCAGCGACACCGACACCGAAGTTTTGCTTAACGCGTTTGCCGAGTGGGGCGCGGAGTGCTTACCACGGCTGAATGGTATGTTTGCGTTTGCCGTTTGGGATAACCAGGAGCGAATGCTGACGCTGGCCCGTGACCGCGTAGGCATCAAACCGCTCTACTACTGCCAGCCGCAAACCACGAACGGCCATCCCGGTTCCTTTCTATTCGCCTCTGAAATCAAGGCCATACTCGCCACCGGCCTCATCGAGGCAGAACTGAACCTTGAGGCGCTCAATCAGTATCTGACGTTTCTCTGGACACCCGACCCCCACACCCTCTTCCGCAACGTCTGGAAATTGCCGCCGGGTCACCTGTTAACTCTTAAAGACGGTCGCATCGACCAGCGCGAGTGGTGGGACATCTCGTTTGACGAGATTGACCAAGACAAGAGCGAAGCCTGGTGGCGTGACCGAGTTCTGGAAACGCTCGAGCGGGTGGTGAAACTCGAGATGGTGGCGGACGTCCCGCTGGGCTCGTTTCTTTCAGGCGGCGTCGATTCATCCTCAATCGTCGCTCTGATGAGGCAACACAGCAACGGCAAACAGATTTCGACTTACACCGTGGGCATGGAAGCGGAGGACCTGCGTTACGACATCATTCCCGACGACGTTGTCTGGGCGCGCCGAGTCGGCGAACTGCTGCAGACTGACTACCACGAGATCATGCTTAAGCCTGACGTGGCGAGTCTCTTGCCGAAACTCATTTACCACCTGGACGAACCAGTCGCTGACCCAGCTATCCTTTCGAGTTTCCTGATTTCTCAGGCGGCGCGGGAAACGCTGAGGGTAATGCTGTCTGGTGTCGGCGGTGATGAAGTGTTCGCCGGCTATCCTCGTCAACTGGCGATGCGAATTGCGGGAGCGCTTGATCCGATTCCCAAACTTCTGCGCCGGCCCGTGATGAACGTGATTGCCGAGACCTTGCCGGGCGGAAGACCTGGCAAGCTGACAGCGCCCCTGCGCAACGCCAAGAAATTCGCCCGCAGTGCCGCGCTGGATTTCGAAGACCGTTACCTGGGCTATGGAACCTACTTCACCGACCGGATGAAACAGAGTCTCTACACTGACGACACGCGCCGGGCAACGAGTGGGTTTGACCCTTACCGGGAGCATCGTGGCTACTTTGCCCGCGTTAAGAATGCCGCGCCCCTCAACCGGCTGCTCTACGTCGACTTAAAAACCTTTCTGCCGTGTCTCAACCTCGCTTACACAGACAAAACCTCGATGGCCGCTAACCTCGAAGTGCGCGTGCCTTTTCTCAATCACGAGTTGATGGAGTTGGCCGCTCGCATGCCGGTGAACCTGAAGTTGCGTGGCCTCAAGCGCAAATACATCTTGAAGCGGGCGGCGGAGAAGTTGTTGCCAAAGGAGATTGTGTGGCGCAAGAAGGCCGGCTTCGGCGCTCCGATACGTTCATGGCTGCGTGGGCCTCTCAAACCGATGATCGACGATCTGCTATCCGCCGAGACCGTTAGAAAGCGCGGATTGTTTCGGCCTGAGGCTGTCCAGAAAATCATCAGTGCCAACCAGTCAGGACAGGAAGATTTCAACCTGCAGTTGTTTCAACTGCTGACTCTGGAGTTGTGGCAACGAGAGTTTTTCGACAAATGAATTGGACGGTTCGTTAGGGCTGCGCACCGGCACCTCTAACGGGAAGTTGCGATCACCAATCTGTGGATAGGCCATTACCGCACGGTGGCGATTTGGCCTGAGTCAAACCGCTTTCGTCGTGAAACAACCGGCGAGCGTAAGATTGAACCTGCATCAACCCCTGACATCAGGCTGACACATGAAGGGGTTACGGTGAACTAATGGCACCGACTACCGCGACCAATCCATAGCGGACACCCTTAAGAAGTTCGGTTTGATGAAGGTAGTAACCTTTTAACTGTGCGCTGCCGCACAGACCGGGCTCATTTTCACTGTTAAGTTAGTCTGCGGGTACACCACACTCAGCTCCCCTCTTGTTGTTATCTTCAGTGGTGTTTCTGATAGAGGACAAACACCCCTCCATCCCGCCTGGTTAATTCCCCTTTCGCCGGCTTTGCCTGTGATAGAAGCCCATCGTGGAAATGCTTCTTGTGGCAAGGTGTCGGCAAACCCCACGCCTCCAGTGAAAAACGCCCGAAGGCTTTTCGCTTCAGGAAAAACCAGCAGTATGTACGGCTTTATCCGCAGCTATTGAATAAGCATCCGCGTATTTACTTCCCGCAACGTGCATTCGGCAAATCTCATTTCTTTCGATAACAAAGGGACTCTTAATTAATGAACTATTTTAGACATCGTTTCACTTCAGGTTTTCTGGTCTTGACGGCAATCTTTTTAGCGTCATCGTTCACAGCATTCGGCCAGACCGTGCCGCCACTTGGTAATGCTCAAAGCTTTGCTGTTCTGGGCGGCACGGCCGTCACTGCGACTGGCCCGGCAGTCATCTCCGGCAACGTCGGCGTCAGCCCGGGAACGGCAGTCACCGGCTTTCCCCCAGCCGTCGTGCAGAATGGACAGATATACACAGGCGTCGGATCACTCGCCGGCCCCGCCCAGGCCAGTGCACTCGATGCTTACAATAATCTGCGGGGACAGCAGTGTCTTCCCGCAAACAATTTGACCGGAAAGATTCTGGGACAGTCTGCAGGCGCGATCACCCTCAGTCCGGGAGTCTATTGTTTTGATACGTCGGCCCAGCTTAACGCTATCCTCACGCTCAACGATGGCGGCGACCCTAATGCGATTTTCATTTTCCAGATTGGCACTACCCTAACCACCGCCAGCAGTTCGCAAGTACTCATGAGCGGTGGCGGCCGAGGCAAAAACGTCTACTGGCAAGTCGGTACTTCCGCGACCATCGGCACCTCGACTATTTTTCGCGGAAACATCATCGCCAACACCAGCATCACTTTTACTACCAGCGCCAGCACCACCGGCAGAGTCTTTGCTCTAAATGGCGCCGCGACAATTGATTCTACGGCGGTGGACGCTGTGCCAGTTCCCACCCAAAACACGCTTCAATTCAGTTCATCCTCCTATTCAGTAGGCGAGGGCGCCGGTTTCAAAACCATCACTGTGGTTCGTACGGGAGATTTCTCGGAGGAAGTTTCGGTGGACTACACCAGCAGCGATCACAGTAATCCCGCTGACTTCATTCCCTGCACCTCGCCCGGTCCCGGAATGAGTTCATCGCGCTGCGACTTCACCACCAGGATCGGTACATTGCGTTTCGCCGCCGGCGAATCGTCGAAGACCTTTAACGTACTGGTCGCACAAGACAACTACGTAGAGGGTCCGGAGTCGCTTAACCTGTCGCTTTCAAACCTGAAGGGAAACATAGTTTTCGGAACACCCTCAACCGCCGACCTGGACATTGCCGATGACGCCGCTGAGACCAGCACAAATTCGGTAGACATCTCGAGCGAGTTCGTTCGTTCGCAGTATCACGACTTCCTGGTGCGCGAGCCTGACGCTCCCGGATTGGCGTTCTGGACCGACAACATCGAGAAGTGTAACGACCCAGCCAGACGTCCAGCCGGCCAAACAGCGCCGCAGTGTATCGACAAGCAGAGAGAATCGACCGCGATCGCTTTCTTCATGTCGCCTGAGTTTCAGATGACCGGCGGATATGTCTACCGGCTGTATAAAGGCAGTCTGACGGGTGGGCAGAACTACGACGGGGGCTCACCGGGTCGCTTCCCGATGTTCTTCCAGGAGTTTATGCGTGACGTCAGCCAGGTTTCGGAAGGCATCGTGGTCAATAACCAAATTTCCGGAGCAGTGGTCGAAGCAAATCGCAATCGGCTGGCGGCAGAGTTTGTGCTGCGACCCGAGTTTGCCTCCAAGTATGACGGACTCAACCACACGCTTTATGTTGGGGAGCTCTTCAACACCACGGGCATCACCCCGACAGCGAGCGAGAAACAGGCGCTGATTGACGGTCTGACCAGCGGGTCGGAAACCAGGGCCAGCGTCCTGCGAAAAGTAGTGGACGGCACCGTGGTCATCAGTGAAGGCAACGTCCAGTTTACAACGACCTACGGACACGCATTCTACGATCAGGAACATCGCCGGGTGTTTGTTTACATGGAATACGTCGGCTACCTGCGTCGTAATCCTGACTCGGCCGGTTTCGTTCATTGGTTGGGAAAACTAAACCAATACAATGGCGATCCCTTCCAGGCGGAGATGGTGCGTTCGTTTATTCTCTCACCGGAATACCGTTCACGCTTTGGTCAGTAAATGACGCGAGACGGATAAAGTCGAATCGTGCTGCGGCCAAGCTTTGCCTGGTCGCAGCGCGACTGTCTCAGTTGAAAATTCCATTCTGGACGAGCCCACACCGAGGCTGAAAACCAGCATTATTCCCAGTCAAGAGTGGCTTGAGCTTT